>JAYTAK010000001.1:0-2265 GCA_043737515.1 Candidatus Kuenenia sp.
GACAACCTGACCTGGGTCATCAACTGCAATCTGCAGCGGCTCGATGGGCCGGTGCGAGGCAACGGCAAGATCATTCAGGAACTCGAAGCCGCCTTCCGCGGCGCTGGCTGGAATGTGATCAAAGTCGTCTGGGGTTCAGACTGGGATCCGCTGCTGGATGCGGATGAAGACGGCAAGCTTGTCAAACGGATGGGAGAAGTCGTCGATGGCCAGTATCAGAAGTACACCGTTTCGTCAGGTGAGTACATTCGTCAGCACTTCTTTGGGACAGATCCTGAGATCCTGAAGATGGTGGAACATCTTTCCGATGAAAAGCTGCAGACGATTCGACGAGGTGGCCACGATCCGGAAAAGATGTACGCCGCCTATCACGCCGCCGTCAATCACAAGGGTGCTCCGACGGTGATTCTCGCAAAGACAGTCAAGGGTTATGGTCTTGGTGAAGCGGGCGAAGGTCAAAACGTTGCGCACAACGCGAAAAAGATTGCCGAAGACGCACTCAAGGTGTTCCGTACACGTTTCAACATTCCAGTCAGCGACGCCGAGATCAGTAAGCTTCCATTTTACAAGCCGGACGCTGACAGTCCGGAGATGCAATATCTTCACGAGCGCCGTCAGAAGCTTGGAGGCTACGTACCGGTACGACAGTCTGGTGGCGAAAGACTGAGTATTCCTGAATTGGACGACAAGGTTTTTGAAGGGAAATACCTGCTGAAGGGTGGCGAAGGGGAAGGATCAACGACCGGGGCGCTTGGGTATATCGTTCGCGGCCTGATTCGGCACAAAGGGATTGGGCAGAGAATTGTCCCGATTATTCCGGATGAAGCTCGCACTTTCGGCATGGACGGTTTGTTTTCTCTCTGCGGGATCTATTCAAGTAAAGGGCAGCTCTACGAGCCAGTTGATGCCGGCAGCATGCTCTTTTACAAAGAAGCGCGCGACGGCCAATTACTGGAAGAAGGCATTAACGAAGCGGGTGCGATCAGTTCTTTCATTGCCGCCGGTTCGGCCTATGCAAATCTCGGCATGAACATGGTGCCGTTCTACGTGTACTATTCCATGTTCGGATTCCAGCGCGTCGGCGATCTGATCTGGTGTGCGGCTGACACGCGTTGCAAGGGTTTCCTGTGTGGCGGAACGTCCGGACGTACGACACTCAACGGTGAAGGTTTGCAGCACGAAGATGGTCACAGCCAGTTGATGGCGACGACCGTTCCTTCCCTGAGAGCTTACGATCCCGCCTATGGTTATGAGTTGGCTGTGATCGTTCAGGACGGACTGCGTCGGATGTATGCTGAGGGCGAAGAGATCTTCTACTACTTGTCGGTCTACAACGAAAACTATGTGCAGCCGCCAATGCCGGATCGCGGCGAAGTCGTGGAAGGCATCATCAAGGGCATGTACCGGCTGAAGTCCACCGACAGCGGCGAAAGTCAGCGGCATCGTCCGCAGCTCTTCGGCAGTGGCACAATCCTGCGTGAAGCGTTGCGGGCTCAACAGATTCTGAAGGACAAGTACGACATCGGTACGGATGTCTGGAGCGTCACCAGTTACAGCGAACTCCGTCGTGACGCAATGGATTGTCAGCACTGGAACGATCTGCACCCTGGTCAGACGCCTCGTCGCAGTTACCTGGAAGATACTCTCGACGACGTGACGGGGCCGTTTATCTCGACGAGCGACAACGTACGTCTGGTGGCTGATCAGATTCGCGAATGGATTCCTGGCGAATACATTATTCTGGGCACCGACGGGTTTGGGCGTAGTGAAACGCGTCCGGAACTGCGTCGCCATTTCCAGATCGACGGCGAATGCACAGCCTACGCAGCACTGCGCGGTCTCGCTCGAATGGGCGCCTTTGACGCATCGAAACTCCCGGATGTCCTGAAAGATCTGGCGATCGATCCGGAAAAAGTCAATCCGTTGAATGCCTGAAGAGGTTTTAGGTTTTCAGTTTTCGGTTTTCGGACAATCGCAATCGAATGACCCAAAGTCTCCTGTGATTTTCAAAACACGTGGAACCGCCAACTGTGAACTCAGTAGAATGCCCTTCTGAAAACCGAAAACCGAATACCGAAAACCCAATGCCTATGTCCATCGAATTCAAGTTGCCGGAAGTGTCTGAAGGAGTCACCAGCGTTGACGTCGCGGAAGTGCGCGTTAAGGAAGGCGACGTGATCGAAGCGGGTGCCATTGTCTGCGAAGTCGAAACCGACAAAGCTGTCGCAGAGATCAATTGCCCTCACGCCGGCAGGATTTCAAAAC
>JAYTAK010000002.1:0-5249 GCA_043737515.1 Candidatus Kuenenia sp.
CTTCTGTGTTGAAATCAGGGCCAGGACTCGATTTCAACCACTGTCAGTCAGTCCACAAGGTCTACGAAAGAAACGAAGAAACGCAATGCACAAGGTAACTCTGCTTCCAGGTGACGGTGTTGGTCCGGAGATCGCAGAAGCCACGCGAAAGTGTGTCGAAGCGACGGGCGTCAGGATTGAGTGGGATGTGCAGGAATGCGGCATCGAAGTGATTGAAGCCAAAGGCGGAGTTCCGGCGAGCGTTCTCGAATCGATCCGCGCCAATAAAGTCGCCTTGAAGGCTCCGATCACGACACCGATCGGTAAAGGATTTCGCAGCGTCAACGTTTATCTTCGCCAGGAGCTTGGTCTGTATGCCTGCGTTCGTCCCTGCAAGACCTACAAGGGCGTGCGTACGTTTTTTGATGCATGCAATGTTGATCTGGTGATCGTCCGCGAGAATACCGAAGACCTGTACGCCGGCGTGGAATTCAAAGCGGGCGAAGCAGTCACCGAAAAACTGATCGGCCAGATCAATGCCGCTGCGACGGGAAAAAAGATTTCCACCGATGTGAAAACGACCGGCATCAGCATTAAGCCGATGTCCGTCGAAGGCACAACACGGATTGCAGACTATGCGTTCAAGTACGCGGTCGAACACAAACGCAGATCGGTGACGTCGATTTCCAAAGCCAACATCATGAAGTTCACCGATGGCCTGTGGTACGATGTGACGCGAGCCGTCGCGAATACATACAAGGCAAAACACGAATGGGCGGACCTCGCGAAGAATGTTCCTGCGTCACCGACGGCCAACGTCGGCAAGCTGGACGCAGGCCACATCACGTATATGGAACGTCTCATCGACAACATGTGCATGCAGCTTGTGCAGAAGCCGGAACAGTATGACGTGCTGGTGATGGGCAATCTGTACGGTGATATCCTCAGCGATCTATGTGCGGGACTTGTCGGCGGTCTCGGTGTGGCTCCAGGTGCCAACATCGGCCCGGATGGAGCCATCTTCGAAGCAACTCACGGCAGTGCACCGAAGTATAAGGGTCAGAACAAGGTCAATCCAACGGCCTTGATTTTGTCGGCCAAACTGATGCTGGAACATCTTGGTGAAGCGAAAGCTGCCGCAAAGCTGGAACAGGCTGTGGCCGAAATCATTGCCGAAGGCAAGGACGTGACGTATGACATGAAAGCCGACCGCAACGATCCCACCGCCGTCGGAACGCAGCAAATGGCTGAAGCGATCTGTCGCCGGATTAAACAGCTCTAAGAGGCTTTCCGAAAAGTCGTGGTTCGCTCTGCTCAGATCCTGCGACCCGGTTGAATTGTTGGCAGTGAGGAATCATCCGGGGTGGCGGGATTTGATACAGGGACTTCGTTTGACGTCGCTGCTGCTGAGCCCAGTCGAGGCCACATTGGCGGTTTCACGATTTGCTTCACGGAGTCCGGAGTGGTTTGCTGGGGCACCGCAGGCGATGGGGCAGCGTCTTGAATTGCCGGTGTGGGTGACGGTTCAGGCGTCGGCTGCGCGGGCGTTGGCTGGGTCGTTGGGACATCAGGAATGTTTTGCGGCGTCTTTCCGCCCGCAGGTGTTTCCAGTTTTGATGGCAGATCAAGGAGATCGTCCGGCGAGAACCGTTCATTGACTGCAGCACCGTGCTCATCCCCGCCGTTTTCCTGGAGCGGATCGGACGAATTGCTGTCGTGTTTTGCGTGCGGGGCCGTACTCGGAGCGACCTCAACTCCACCCACATACCGCTTAACAACGGGGGCTGACCTTCTGTCTTTCGAGGATGAATTGCAGCCTTCTGGCGTAATGAGGCCCGGATCACAAGCCGTTCGTTCGCCGCAATTGAGGGAAGACAGGACTCGTTCAGGTCGTCGTGTTTTTGTCCGCAGATTCCAGCCTTGCATAACTTCCACGAGCGTCGTTTTTTCTCGGCATCGAGGGCTTGGCTCAGCCACCGCTGGGGGCGGAGTGACGCAGCCTTCGGTAAAGTATTCCGGTGCCAGAATTGACTGCTGACCGGTACTGCAACCGGCACCACACGCATTGTCACCACAGTTGTCTCGCTCGGATTTGCCTGCGAGACTACGGAGCCAGCTCACGCTTTTGATGCGCGACACTCCAATTGCTGGCGGTGCGGGAACCGGTTCCTGCATCGGAACTGGCGGCGGGACGGGTGTTCTATATGAACCGGGTGTCTCATCATCCGAGGGAGCGGATTCGTATTCATAGTTCCGGCCACCGGAATCATACTCATCCGCATGGCGACTCGGCATTTCGACCGAATCCGTCGCATCGTACTCGTTGTCTGCCTGACGTGCGTGACGATTGGCCGAGCAGCCTGCCAGAACAAGCAGTATCACGGCGATAAGTGAATTCCGTTCAAGTCGCATCTGACATCCCTCCTGCGATCACGCGACGGGCCGCTGTTGAGCAGCGCAAGCGCACGCATTCCATCCAGACTCCATACAGAGGTGGTTTCGGCGATTTCTGCGAGTGTTCTGCCAGAAGCAATTCGAAAACGGCGGGCTTCCGAAAAACACTCGGCGAAAGCGCACAAATTGCCATCGTTCCGGCTTCGTTCTGTTAAGCGGCTCAATCCGGCACTGCCGAAAATTCCGGCGCTGCATGCGACCTGAAGGAAGTGAGCAAGAATAACGTTATAGAATCAGGCTGAGTTGGAAACTCGAAACTCGAAATCCGAAGGAAATCCGAAATCAGAATCCAAAAAAACGCTGAAAAATCAGGATGTTTTGAATTTCGTGCTTCGGATTTCTTTCGGATTTCGAAATTCGGATTTCGGATTTCATCGTAGAGAACTGACAAGGTCAATTCTGCGCGTGATCTGATTCCACGGAGACCCAGACGTGTGACAGCAAACCCGCGATCTGGCATAATTCGGATCGTGTGCCCAGATCAAGGCTGAGCGGGAATCCATTTGAATTCTACATCACGAGTTGGAACCCATGAATTACACCTACGAAGATATCTCACGAATGATCGATCATTCGTTGTTGAAACCCACCTTAACGTTCGAGGACTTTGAAGTCGGTTGCCGGATGGCTGTCGTATTCAAGGCAGGCAGTGTGTGTATTCAGCCCCACTATCTGCGGCGATGTGCTCAGATTCTGAAAGGATCGGGCGTGAAGGCCAGCACCGTGATCGGGTTTCCTCATGGTGGTCACACGACAGCCATCAAAGTTGCCGAAGCGCTGCAGGCATTGGCGGACGGGGGCGAAGAACTGGATATGGTGTGCAATATCAGTCGAGTCCTCAGCGGTGACTGGGACTATGTGCGACAGGACATCAAGGCGGTCATTGATGTGGCTCATGCGGCTGGCCAGAAAGTCAAAGTGATCTTCGAAAACTGCTATCTGGAAGATGATCACAAGATCCGGTTGTGCGAGATCTGCAGCGAACTCAAGGCCGACTGGGTCAAGACATCCACCGGCTACGGGACCGGCGGGGCAACGATGGACGATCTGCGGCTGATGCGAAAACATGCCGATCCGAATGTGCAGGTCAAGGCCGCTGGCGGCGTGCGGGACATGGACACTTTATTGCAGTGTCGCGAAATCGGCGTCACGCGGGTCGGTGCCAGTGCGACTCAGGCGATGCTGGACGAATGCCGTCTGCGTCTGAATCTGGCACCTCTGCACTTCGACGCCGATGCCGTGTCCGACGGGTATTGATGCGACGATGAAGCCGCAGACCGACGCTCGATATTCCGCAACGCAGCGCTTCTGCATCCTGCTGCACGATCATCCTTACTGGCACTGGGATTTTCTGCTGGAGCTCGGTGACCATGCGCTTTGCTGGAGGCTGTTTCGGCAACCCTGTTGCGATGAACCGATCGCGGCAGAACAGTTGCCGCCTCATCGATTGTTGTATCTGGATTATGAAGGACCGGTGAGTCACGACCGCGGAACCGTAAAACGCATCGCCAGCGGAACGTACCATGTCATGGCCACCGAACCAGTCTTTGTGATTCAGCTGGCGGGCCTGGATTGGACTCGACAGGCGGCGCTTGATGTTGTCAGCAGCGACCGGTTTTTTTGGCGTTTCAGCGTCCAGTCGTGAATCCGTTCTGCCTGGAAGTCAACGTTTCCCGGAAACGCAATGATTGATAGACTGTCCGCCGCATAACAATCGATCATTGCCGATTCTTTCAGGCCACGAGATTTATGAAGCGCATTGGAATCCTGACCGCAGGTGGCGACACTCCGGCACTTAACGCCACAATTTACGGCGCAGTCGAGAGAGCAAATGCGCTGAAGATCGAAATCCTCGGACTGCAACGCGGCTATGCAGGACTGCTCGACAGCCGTGTGCCGCATGTGCATCTCAATCCGCTGTTTACGGCGATTCCGGAACTTGATCCCTGCAAAGGCGGCACGCTGCTGGGATCGTCGCGCACCTATCTTGACGAGGCGAATAAAGACCTGCTGGAACTTGTGGCAGACCATGTTAAGAAACTGAAGCTCGACGGATTGATATGCATCGGTGGCGACGGCACGATCAATGGCATGCAGCCGATCGCCGAGATACTGCCATGCGTGCTGGCACCGAAAACGATTGACAACGATTTGGGGCTGAACTATATCGACGAAGCGAATGAATGGATTCGGAGGCCTATTGACGGACCCGGGAAGTTTCGCGAAGAGCTAAAACGCACGCGCGACGTGATGGAACTGGAAGACATCATCAACTATGTGACGCCGGGCTTTGCGACTGCGGTCTACGTGGTGGCACAGAGCATCGAACGCCTGCGAACGACGGCAGAAAGTCATCGCCGCGTGGCCATCGTCGAAGTCATGGGGCGGCAGTCCGGATACATCGCACTGGGCGCTGCGTACTCCCAGCCGGACATAATTCTGATCCCTGAAGTGCCGCTCGATCTGGAACAACTGACTGCCCGAGTTGTGCAACTGTATCAACTGCAGCAGCATGTGGTGATTGTGGTCGGCGAAGGTGTGCGGAATGCGGACGGAACAGAACTTGGCGCTGCGATGCCCGTCTTCGACCCAGCGGGCAACGTGCGCTACAGCGGCGCAGCGGATGCGATTGGTCAAATGCTGACCGACTCGCTGGGAGAGGAAATCTTCGCTGAAATGCGCGCCTTTGAGCCGGGTTCGTCATCGACATTTATTCGGAAAATCGGACACACTCAGCGCGGCGGTCGCCCGATTCTTTTCGACCGCTTTTACGCTTCGCAACTGGGCGGGAAAGCTGTGGATTTGCTCGTGTCGGG
>JAYTAK010000003.1:0-5242 GCA_043737515.1 Candidatus Kuenenia sp.
GTCGATAAGCCCACGCGCGACGACAAGGGTGTTCGCTCCGTGGAATTCTGGGGTCTGGCGCAGGCCTTCAGTTTGTCATGGTCGGACGTTGTGCAGCGCGTCGCTCAGAAGCCCGTGATTCAGGTTCAGAATCGCATGAAGCTGGATCTGACAACGATTCCCGTCAACCTCACAGGCACTCAGCAGTTGCAGATCAGTGGCAGTCCGATCAGCGAGGTTCGAGTCACCTTCCCGGACGGATTTCAATTGCAGGAAGTCGATGCGAGAAATGCCAGCGGAATCTCAGTGCTCAACAATTTCGAAAAGACATCAACCTCTGGTCCCGTGACAGCGCTCGTGCGACTGACAGCCGCCACCGAAGGTTTGTTGACGCTCTCGTTTGATCTGGAACTGGCGAACCGGACGTTTCCGCAGGATATCCGCGTGTCGCTGCCTGCAATTCAGGATGCCAACGTGCAGTCCGGAGATCTGGACATCCTGTTTCCAACCGGCCTGCTGGTGCAGCAGACCGTGGTTGAGGGAGCCCAGCGAAAACGCGTGACTTCTGAGACGGATCTCAGCGTCGCGGCCACCGCATTTCGGTTGCGCTCGACCGAATCACATGTCGTGCTGCATGTCGAAGAAACAGAATCGCAGTTTGCGGTTACGCCCGAAATCACGCTGCAGCCCGATACGCAGAACGTCATCCTGACCGCCCGCTATCAGATCAGCGTTCTCACGGGGTCTATGCTGAACCTCGCAATTTACTGGCCTGGCTATTCGAGTGGTGAGTGGCAGATTCTGCCAGGCACAACACGGCTGATTGCCGCCAAGACCAGCGTGCCTCTTTCTCTGCAGCAGTCGGACAGCGAAACTGATGTGCTGCAGACCACGTTTCGCGAACGGCAGTCCGGGGAATTCACGGTGGAGTTTCAGGCGTATGCTCCATTGGCCGCCGTGCGTTCCGGAGCGATCCAGTTGCGTTGTCCCGAAATCCAGGCACGACTCGGTCAGCCGTTCGTGCTGACGACAATCGAATCCGATGAATTCTCGATTCGTCCCATCAGCATGGGAACCGGGGAACCATTGCCGACCGTTCCACTGTCAGCTCCAGCCGCCGCAGTTGCCGTCGGATCAGGCCTCAAATCAGAAAGCTGGCTGCATGAAGATGCCTCGATTCCCATTCGGCTGGAACTTCCAGCGCAAGCTCCTTCCGTGCGCGCAAATATTCGGCTTGGGATGCAGCCTCGCGGTTCCGGAATTGAAGTGCTGGAGACGATCGTGTTTGAAATCGAACACCGAGACCTGGCCAGTCTGTCTCTGACCGTTCCCGCCCGCATTGAACCGACGGTACGCATTTCCGGACAAAGCGAAATCCTGCGTGCGACGATTGACTCTGAAACACACTGGAGTTTCCGTCTGCCCGAAGCGCGCCGTGGAAGTCTGACGTTCGAAGTCAACTACCTCTGGACGCCGACTGTCACCACGGACCCCCTGCCGCTGATCCTGCCGGAAGCTGCGGAAGTGCTGAGCATCGAAGCCGGAACAGCATCGGGCAGCGGCTTGACGGTGCAGGATAACGCAAACTGGCAACCCGTCTACTCCGAAGAATTTGACGCGGCATGGCAAACCAACCAATCCGTCACGACCGTTCCACTCCGCTGGCAACAGGACCTGGCGCTGTCATCCGGCGACAGCCCGGATCTGATTCTCGCACGGACGCAAATCCTTGGAAATCAGATCCTCACAACGACCATGGCCCTTTACGAAACGCTTCCCGGCGTGATCACCGTTGAGACACCGCTGGATGTCGGCCTGGATGACATTCTGATTGATCAGCAGTCGCTGACGTCTGATGAAGCCCTGCTGCCTGGAAACGTGCAGCGGGAGAAAATTGTCGAACGCGGCGTCAGTCGCCTGACGATCCGCACGTTCAGGACGGCATTGTCCACAGGGCCGGCGACGGATGTCCAGATCGGGCCGCGAATTTTGGAAATCCGAATCCGCGAACGCATGCCACAGCAATCATCACTCTGGCTTGCGGCGACGCTGCAGCGAGCCACAATCGTCGGTGAATCACCCTCTGTGCCTGTCGTCTGGTACACCGGATCTCAGGAAGAATTTCAGCCAGCCAGTGCTTCGTCCGATTTCATCTCACTCACACGTCACTGGCGGACGTTGCTGCCGTGGGGCGAGAATGCACGTCTGTTTGCGGATCGACAACTAAAAGCCATTCTGTCGCCGTATCCGACCGAGATGCAGTTGGCAGCGACGGAGACACTGGATACCTGGATTGCCGCATCCGACCGCCATGACTTATTCTTCGGCGCGGCAGAAGCCGGAGCATTGCCCCTGAATCTGATTCCCTTCGTTTCATTACTGCTCCTCAGCGCGACGGTCTGCGTCATCTTCTTTGTCGTGTTGTCGGTGCTGCGACGGATCACGATCCTCGTTCCACTGCTGCTGACGGTTTGCGGGGCACTTACCGCGTGGTTGATTGTTCCAGAATGGACGTCACTCCTGGCACCGTATGTCACAATGGGAGTCGTGTTTGGCGCGGTATCGGTGATTTTTCAGCGGCTGATTTCTGACCGGCGGACGCGGTTCCCGCAAGCGTCACAAGTGGGTGAGTATCCAACAGTCTTCGGTTATTCAGGCATGCTGTCTCACGCCATCACGGAACGGCCCGAACCAATCTCGTCTCCCTCCGGAACGAAATCTGATTTTAATGTCAGTTCCTTTGTGTAAGGTCCGGCGTGAGCGGGCTGTTGTTTTAACGTGGGATAAGCTTCCAGCTTGTCAGCTTTTCGTGGGATAAGCTTTCAGCTTGTCAAATTCTCCAAAAACCATTGAGTGTTCCTGACCCTACCGGATTCTATGTGCGTGATTTATGGGGACGTCATTCGTTTAACGGCGAGCCGCAGGCGTAGGCGAAATTCTCTGCCGCCTACGCCTACGGCTCGCCGTTAAACGATCATTTTCCCACACTCGATTTTTCCTTCAAAACCAATCGGGAGCTGCAAATAGAATCCGTTAGAGTCAGCAAATTCAAAGACGCGCCGATTTACTTCGCGTCAGATGAACAGATCAGAATACAGCGCTCTCCAGCGCTGGTTGAAGAAATCCAGGGACCACAGACATGAACAATTCCAAGACTCACGATGAGCGTATGGCAAAAATGACTTTTGCCACTGTTTACCCGTTGTACATTGCAAAAGTGGAGAAGAAAGGGCGAACCAGGGAAGAATTGGATCAGGTCATAAAATGGTTAACTGGCTTCGACACCAAGAAGCTGCAGAAATTGATAAATGAAAATGCGAGTTTCGAAAGCTTTTTCGAACAGGCTTCATTGAACCCCAATGCGTCGCTCATCACCGGAGTCATCTGCGGGTATCGCGTCGAAGGAATTGAGAACCCTGTGACACAGAAGGTTCGGTATCTGGACAAATTGGTGGATGAGCTGGCGAAAGGCAGGAAGATGGAAAAGATTTTACGCAGTTCCTAGTGCTCTGTCATTGATGGGTTGATGGGTTGTGTGCCACTGGCTCTGCCAGTGCTTCATGGCGATGGAGAACACTGGCAGAGCCAGTGGCACACATCAAAGCACGGTTGACAATGCACTAGCGGACATCGGAATTCGACAGCATTCGTGCGGTGTCGCGTCGGAGAGCATCCACCATGCTGGACGACAGTCCGCCATAGGCCGTGGTTCCGGCGTCCGCTTCATTCACCTTAACGACGTCGGCACGGAGTTCGAGATACTGCCGAACGAAGTCGCGAGCATGATCCTGGGACCAGCCCTGCTGCTGGCGAAGCAGGTTGAGGTATTCGATCAATTGCTGAGCCTCGCGGTAGGCCTTAAGTCGCAGGGAATGACGAATGACGGTTTCTCCGCCTGGGCCTTTATCAAAGATAAACAATCCCAACTGATCCGCTTCCTGCAACGCGCTGCCGGATTTGTTGATCGTCTGCCAGGGAACGATTCCGGTGGCACCGTGCTGCCATGCATCCAGAGCCCATGCCTGAATGTTGCGGTTGGACTCATGGACATGATTGGACGTGCCATAGACCCACGCTCGCAGACCATCGCGTTCCATACGGTCCGTCACCAGCCGTCGGTAGTTCTGGAAGGCCCATGAAGAGACCACCCACAGATCGCCTCGATGATCCAGTTGACTGCGGCAGAATTCCGGGCGCGAGATATCGATGCGATAGCTGATCTGTACACCGGGCTCAGCCGCCCCAGCCGCCTCAGCAGAACGACCGCGATCCGTGAGTTCGCCGTAGAACTGGAGCGCTCGATAGTCCCAGAAGCCGGAGGGTTCATCCAGAATCCACGGTGCCTTCGAAGTCTCGTGCAGCGAACCCTTGTTGTTGAAGTAGACCTGAAACCCGGTCTGCGTCCATCCCTTCGATCTGGCCAAAGCGGCAAAGTCCTGAAGAATGTTGACATAGGTTTGGGCATAGGCCGGATGATCGGCGAACGCCAGATAAGCGTCCGGATTTCCGTTGAAGTAAGCTCGACAATTCAGCGGCCAGCTTTCGTGAAAGGTCAGATAGAAGCCCGGAGCCGCGACGGGGCCGCGATGTCCGTCTTTGAACAGCGATCCATCAATGTACGGCCCAAAGGCTTCTACGAAGTCATCCCAGAACGCTGTTTTCGCGTCGGGCAAAATGTTGTCGTAGCGTTTGTTGTCCATCCGCCGACCGGAAGGAAGTCGCATATCGAGGTTACTCTTCCGAGTCCCCGGAGCAGCCGTGTTGTGAGAGTAATGCAGAATGTTGGCATGAACCCGATGGTCGTACGCGACCTCCTGTAACGCATAATAATCGTCAACATGATCGGGCAGACCATAGCCATTCATTTCACAGAAGAATGTGGCCTGTCGAGGTATCGCGAAAGGAAGGATCTCGATTTCCAGAGGCACCGCGCGACCATCGGCCAGCGTGATCCGGCCGGTACGCTTTCCGGGCGACGCATCAAACGGAACGAAGATATCAGCGACGATGGAGGTGTCAGCGTCGGTCCGAAGTTCCACATGCTGCGGCAGCGGCAGCAGCGGGTCGGGAATCTGGCGTCCCTCCGCCAAAACGTAAACGGCCTGATACAGATCGACGCGCAGTTGCGGACGGCGGTTGCCTGGTCCTGGATTCGAATCTTCCATCGTGAGGTCAATGGAAGTTGTGCCGGTACCACGCAGCAGCATCTGAAATCCGGCAACTTCTCCGGCTGCTGCCGTCAGCCGGATTCGCTGTCCGTCAA
>JAYTAK010000004.1:0-2259 GCA_043737515.1 Candidatus Kuenenia sp.
GAGTTTCGAGCGCACGAATTCTGGCCGCGTCGGCGTCTGGTCAAAGACGATGCGGTGCGAATTACGACGGAGTTTATGCGCAGACTTTCCGATGACCAGATGATCGAGCCGGTGCCGGCTGAAGTACAGTCTGAAATCATCGAAGCGACCGCGTTTCGTTTTGATGCCGTGCAGCGCGAGACCGCGTTTCAACACACGGAGATCTTCCGTCACCAGTTGCGTAAACATTTGTGCCGCCGTCTGATCGAAGAAGCGGGCCATATTTGGAATCGCGCGGGTTTGCTTTCACGACCGCTCGAAACCGGGGACATTGCCAGTGCCGTCAGTGAACTGCCGCCGGAATTCCAGCGAGATCTGGAGATGACTCTGAGCGTTGAAACGGTATCGACCGCCTCGCGACGCATTCAGGCATCGTTGCAGAACCGCGGCGTCTTCACCGAACATCCAGCGACACAACCTGAGCGGGGCCTGATGGAGTCGCTGGCCGATTCTGCTCGCGGAGCCTTTGGGCTGGCCGCAGCGACACCGCGGGAACAGATACTCGCGGCGGTCCGAAGTGAGTCTGCGCAGCGATGGTCTCAGCACACGGCAGAACGGAATCGGATTCTGCATTTGCGAACTGTTCCGACATGGCTGCAACTGGTGAGTGACGAGTGTTTCACTCGGACGGCGATTCTGGATAATGACCTGCGGGCCGTGCAGAATCAGATTCGCGCAATTCGCAACACAATTCCCGGGCCGTCCGAAGACAAAGAACAGGAGACCGCAGACCATCATCATGGTCTTACGCCGTCAGCGGAGCTGCCGATTGTGGATCCGCATCCGAAGTTCGACACGCTGCGTCAGGCTCTCCATGAAAGATATTCCCGATCGATCCTGCTGGTAGCGCATGACCCGGATAGCCTGGGTGGCTTCGGCGGTGAAATGGATCAAGCCCTGCAAATGCCCGGATGGACCAATGTCTGGACTCGACCGATTCAAAACCGCGTCGATATGCTGGCGACCGACGTCAACAGCGAAATCGGGGTGCGGGTTTTGGGACGGACGCTGGACGATGTCGTGAATACGTCGGAAGAGATCGCCGCTGTGCTCAAGGATGTTCCCGGTGCGGTGGATATCGTCGCCGATCCGGTGCGAGGCAAGGGACTGATTCAGATCATCCCGGATCCGAATCGAGCGGCAGAACTTGGTGTCGCGATGAGCGATCTGCAGGCCACCATTGAGTTCGCTCTGTCCGGTCGCGTGATCACAGACTTCGCAGCGGATCGTGGACGTACGGCTGTCCGGCTGCGAATTGCCCCGACGGCTGTGGAAGAAGATGAAGAAACATTGCGCCAGCTTCCGATCCCGTGTTATCAGATTGGAGAGAGCGGTCGAAGAATCGATTCATCGCTGAAGACGGTTCCTCTCGACGCGGTTGCGGACGTTGTTGTGACGGAAGGTCCGGCAACGATCAAAAGCGAAAACGGGTGGTTGAGAAACTACGTGCGGCTCAATGTGCGCGGTCGCAGTCCGTTTGATGTCGTGGAAGACGCACGTCGCCTGGTCGGTCGTCGAATCATCAGTCCGCCGGGCGTGTTTATCGAATGGACGGGCCAGTTTGAACATGCCGCTCAGACTCAAAGAATGCTGATGATACTGATTCCGGCGGTGTTGCTGTTGATCTTTGGAATTCTCTACGTGACGTATCGGGACTGGACCGATGCGTCCATCATGCTGTTGTCAGCGCCGGGAGCGCTGGCGGGAGGCGTGTTGTGTCAATGGCTGTTGGGATACAAGTTTTCCATTGCAGTAGGAGTTGGTTATATCGCCTGCTTCGGGATGGCAGCGTCTACCGGGATTGTCATGCTCGTGTATCTGCGGGAGGCCGTCGAAAACGCAGGCGGTCTGCAAAAAATGACGCTGCCGGAACTGAAAAATGCCGTGTTCACAGGAGCCGTTCATCGTCTGCGACCGAAGCTGCTCACCGAAGCGACAACCATCCTGAGTCTGGCGCCGATGCTGTGGAGTGACGGCGTTGGGGCGGAAGTGATTCGACCAATGGCAGCTCCCGTTCTTGGAGGAATTCTGCTGGCAGATGAAGTGATCGATTTGCTTCTGCCCGTCTTGTTCTATCATGTACGCCGCCGACGATGGATTCGGCTTCACGGGAATCCGGTTGAAAAGCAATGTTCTTAAATCAGATATGAAAACAAAAACCGTAGTGCGACAACAACGCTTGATTTTGGAGTAGGCCGGACCAAGCGCAGCGCAGTTCCG
>JAYTAK010000005.1:0-5239 GCA_043737515.1 Candidatus Kuenenia sp.
CTCGCCTCCGGCGAGCGAGCGAAAAGAGAGGGGAGAAGGTGGGTCGTCGGGTTGGTAGCTTCTCAGTTGTCGCTCCGACCGGGGCGAGCCCGGCGGAAGCGTTGTCTCTGCCGGGGAACGGCAAGGCGTGCCGTGCGATATCCGCATGAAAGGCCGTCACCGGACCATATTCTGGCTGCTTCTCAGTGTCGGGGACATCCGGCAAGCTCTGGAAAAGACGGGGCGGGCAGCATAGCATTCCGCCTCCTTTCGCCGTCCTTTTCCTGTGCCTGTTGACGAGAGTCCGGTGCCATGCCCAAAGTCAAGTTTGTCAACGAAAAAATCACCGTCGATGCCGCTGAAGGTGAAGACCTCAGAACCGTCGCTCGCAAGAATGGCGTGCAGTTGTATTTCGGGCCACACAAGGTTCTCAACTGCATGGGTATGGGGATATGTTGTAGTTGCAGCGTCATCATTGCGAAGGGCACAGAAAACGTTTCCAGAAAAGGAATTCTGGAGAAGTTCTGGAAGTGGGTGCGTCCGCTGCTCGGTCTCAGGATTTACAGTAATGCTGGGAAGGAAATTCGCCTCGCCTGTCAGACAAGAGTCAGCGGCGATGTAGAAATTGAAACGCATCCGCCAATCAACTGGCACGGTGAAAAGTTCTGGAACTAATGCTGGACCATCGCTATCGACACCGCTCGTAAACGCAAACTCCGCTCAGCGGTACTCAAGTGGTACGATCAGCACGGACGCCGGTTGCCGTGGAGAACGTCGGCAGACCCTTATCGTATCTGGCTCAGTGAAATCATGCTGCAGCAGACCACCGTCGCGACCGTGGTGCCGTACTTTGAACGATTCGTGGCCAGGTTTCCGGACGTGGGTTCTCTTGCCTCGGCAGATGTCGATGATGTATTGCGACTCTGGGAAGGACTGGGCTACTACAGTCGTGCCAGGAATCTTCACAAAGCAGCGCTGGCGATTGAGCAGAATCATGGCGGCGTGTTTCCGAAGGATGCTGCATCACTGCAGGCACTTCCGGGAATTGGTCGCTACACCGCCGGTGCCATTGCTTCATTTGCATTTGATCTGCCTGCTCCGATCGTGGAAGCCAATACTGAGCGACTCTACGCCAGACTGATCGCGCTCGCCGACGACGTGCGTGCAACCGCCAGTCAGCGCACGCTGTGGGACTTTGCCACGACGATCATGCCCGAAAAACGTCCCGGCGATTTCAATCAGGCATTGATGGATCTCGGATCGCAGGTCTGTCGTCCGCAGGAACCGGACTGTGAGCGATGCCCGCTCAAGACATGCTGCGACGCCTTTTCGCTGGGACTGCAAAAAGAGTTACCACGTCGAAAACCGCGCACGCCGATCACGGCGGTCGATGAAGTTTGCGTCGTCATTCGTCGCCGGAATAAATATCTGCTGCGGCGGCGCACAGACGGCGAACGCTGGGCCGGGATGTGGGATTTTGTGCGTTTTGAAGTTGATGAATGCGATCTGGATCTTCTGCCATTTTCCGGGTTGCGAAATCGGAAGCGCAGCAATGGCACGTCCGAACGAAGCCTGTTTACCCCGCCTGTGACCGTGTTACCTGAAACCATCCGGCGGAGAATTTACGACCAGGCAGGCACGAAAGTCAGCGAGGTCATAGCCGCGACGGAATTCATGTATTCCGTGACACGGTATCGCGTGTGCCTGATGAGTTTTCTTTGCGACGGCACGACTGCAGGCTCGTCGAAAGTTGACGGCACGCAGTGGTTCACGGCGGAAGAAATGACGGAACTGCCGTTATCGAAAACCGGTCGGCAGGTTGCCGAATGGCTGACCACCCGAGCGAAATGACGGTCGCTGATGACCGTTTCAACCGTGGCAAGAATTCCTGCCGCAGAGTCTCGGGGCACAATGGCTGCGGGCGACGCCCGCGTTCAGCACATGCAGGAGCACAGGACCGCTATTCAGGCGGCTTTTTCAAGTTTTCTTCGTGCATCTTCTTCGTCTCCTCCACCACCGCCGGCCATTCCGGATGTGCGTGAATGGCGACAAGGTCTTCGTCGTTTTGCAGATGTTCGAAGTCATCGAATCCTGTCGCTATCGTCAGCCGCAGCAGTTCAATCGCTCGGTAGCCATAGCGTCTTTTCTGTTCGTCCGAAACGTTGGGATTTTCGATGGCGCGTGAATAGGAACACGCTCCGTTGTACAGACTCGAAAGATCTCTGGGAGCCGTGACGACCAGTTCCTCAGCATACTTTAGACCGGCATCGGTATCGCCAAGTCGGATCTGGCACAAGGCGATCATGCTCTCCACATCCATGTTTTCCGGCGTCAGACGATTGCAGATTTTGAGGTCACTCATGGTCTCTTCAAAGCGATTCAGATGCATCAGGACGGATGACCGCAGAATGTAAAGTCGAGGCAGGTAGGAATCCTGTTCGATGCACTCGGTATAGATCCTGATCGTCTCCTCATTGTCCTCAAACTTCGCCTCGTTTTTTTTCAGAATCAACATTTGCTGGGCCAGCATCTGGATGGCTGGCGAACGACGTTCGGCATCTGACATCTGCTGCGCTGCCTTTTCGCGAAGTCCCTTATTTTCGCAGCGCGCGACGCGGTTGAGGCTGCGGCGACATTCAGGATGTGCAAACATTGCCAGCGTCTCAATCAAGCGATGTACATACATTCTGGTTTCAATCGGCATATCCTCTGACGCGCCGACTTCCTCGACCGCTTTCGCCATGCGGGCCGTCAGGATCTCAATCGATTCCTCCGACGCATCAGCGGCCAGCAGTTGAATTGTATCCGCAGCGATCGAGCGGGCATTTGCGCGCTGGGGCGTATTCCGATCCGACGCTTGTGGCAGCGGAGCATCGATCAGCGCTTTCGCCAGTGGTTTCCACCGCGGATGATCCAGGACGACCAGATGTCGCAGCGTCTGCTGCTTTGCACTGTCAGGCAGCGATTCAAAGTCGTCGATAATCTGGTCCAGTTGAGTCGCCGATGCACACCTTAACATTGCCTGGGCTGAGAGCGGCTGATGGGACGCATCCAGGCCGGACTTCAGATCCTTGTGCAGCATCTCGGTCCACATCCGGGATGGCAAATGCACGACTGCGATGCGCACGCCGTCGGTAATCTGTTCCGCACGGATTCGCTGATCCAGACACTGCCGAAGCATCGCATCATCGTCGGCATCGTCGGCTTCGATCAACGCCGCGAGTGCGATGTCCTGCAAGGCCGGATCAGACAGTTGCAGCAGATGACGCCGCAAAGCGTCCAGTGTCCCAGCGTGTCTCTGCTGTCGCAGAAACGCCACTGCAGAACCCATCAGGCTGCGTTGATACGGCGCGAAACGACGGGGCGGACCGAAAGAATCGGATGGATCGCGACTGATGGATTCCAGAGATGCGTCTGGATTGTCGTCGTCGCTGAAGATCTTCGCGCCGGTTGCTGCTTCCTGAAGTTTCTCCGCCACGTAACCCGCTACAAGTGATGTCCAGCGTTCGCCGTTGAGCTGAATGATGGCGCTCAGAATCTGGTTCTGCATCTCCGGCTTGCCCCGGCTGGATGCCCACAATTCCGTCATTGCTGTTTCGGCGGCCGGGTCGAGACTGCGGACGAGTGAGCGCAGGGCAGTGAGCGAGACACGCGGATCACTGTTCTCACTCAGGACCCGCAAAGCGGTCACAGATTCTGAGCCGGGAATCTGATTCAGATAGCCAGCCAATTCGATCAGGAATTCGGGAGAACCCAGTAACGCTTCGTCGATATAGATTCCCGCCTGTTCTGGTGTCATGCGATCCGCCGCGCCAGCCATCGCCGCGCGTCGCACGCCGGGAGTTGGATGTCGCAGGTCGGCCAAAACCAGTTCCAGGGGAATGTGCCGATAAACCGGAGTCAGCGCGCTGGCAATCGCGGCGTCGGCAGTCGGAAGGACTGCAATCGGACGTCGATACAGACCATACTGCCGGTTGACGGCTTCCGTGAGACCACCGACGAGAATCTGTGTGAATTGAAGCTGCTGACGCGGAAACGGCGGTGTGAGGCGAGGCACGATCCGCATGTTCGGATCATTCGCCTTCGCGCTGGCATCGATCATGCCGCTCAGCCACAAGTTGAATTCTTCATGAATCACGGGAGGCTGCTCGCGCGTGGATGAGATCAAAACCCGTTCGATCTTTGCCGCCGCCGCAGACTTCAGGAGACTGGCGACAGGCCAGATCGCAAGCACATCCAGATTGCGATTGGTGGTAATCTGCAGCAGGCAACCTTCAGGCCCCAGTCGAGTCTGCTGCAGGCCGCTTTGCCTTCGCAGTTCCTCGTTGAGATTGATGTCCATGGGTTTTCGATCTGACGCAGGCACGGCAGGCGGTTGCCAGCGAAGAATCATCGACGGCTCATTGCCGTCATATGCAATTGAGCCGAATCCGATCCAGCCTTCTGCGGATTTGCCCGGTGCGAGTGTGCTGCGGGGGAAATTCGGATGTGCATCGACAGACCCGATTTCTGCCTGTTGTCCATTGATCAGAAACTGAAACTGTTCACGGGCGATTGTCAGCGCTTCGTCTGATGAATTTTCAACCTTTACGGCGAGGAGCAGTCGCAACGTAAAGTTCTGTGTGTCGCGTCCCATATTCAACGACGCTTCAACCTCAGGGACTGTGATTCTGAGTATCGACGCTCCCACGCCATCCGGCGTCGCGCCGTCCTGCTCGTCGCACGCTGCAGCAAACAGACATACCGACAGATTGAAACTGCCGATCATAAATCCCGTGATCACGATTCGATTGAAAAACCTGCGAAGCATCACTGCACCTCAAATCTCAAATAACAGCATTCGCCGACGTCCGCCGGATCGAACCATCCCGCAATGATCGTCCGTACAATCGTTCCAAGGGCGGACGCCCTGTTTCGCAGCATAACGACCCCGAACGCTGCTGCGAATTGCAGTATTGAAAATCTGCAAATTCTTCATGCGTTAATTCGTTGTCACTGATTTACTTTCGAACTACTCAGAGTTGACTTCTTCTTGTGCCGCGAAGATTTTCAGCTTGCTCTCAACAGAAGGCAGGGCGGGTGCGACCAGAAAATGCGTGACAGAAAAATGAATCCTGGCCTGGGCTTGGCCCGAAACCTGATAGGGTCTGTCCACGGTTGAAACACCGGTCCCACACGCGCCTTCTTTCATCCGCAGTCGGGCCTTGCCATCCGCAGGAAGCCTTTCAAGGCCGTTTTCCTGCGGATGGCAGAGCCGAAC
>JAYTAK010000006.1:0-5239 GCA_043737515.1 Candidatus Kuenenia sp.
GTTGAATTTCCGGAAATGGTTCCGTTCGAGCGTCGGTCGTCCGAAGTCCATGGAGGCCGCTGCCGAAACACGCGGCCACAACCGAGCCATCAGCATCAACTCCGCCCGCCGAGCATTCACATAGACCAGCGTTCAAGGCAGCTCCCCAAAGCTGCCTTCTTTACGCAAACGAAAATCTTAAGATGGATGGCACCATGACGCTCCTTAGCACCATGACGCTCCCCCCACAAACGAAAATCTTAAGATGGATGGCCCCATGACGCTTTAGCACCATGACGCTCCCCCCATGACGCTCCCCATGACGCTCCCCATGACGCTCCCCTGCACCATGACGCTCCCCATGACGCTGCGGCACCATGACGCTGCGCCGGTGCTCTGTGGGAATTTCTGTCCTGCCAGAGTGACATTGCGAGCGGCGATTGTGGCAAAGGATGCCAGACAATCCGATGAGAAACCTGTTAATGATGCACCAGCCTGTGCAGACGCGAAAGATGCTGCGCCGCCTGGCAAAGCTCGCCGCGGACCGAAACCGAAGCCTGCGATTGAGCCGTCCGCTATTCAGGGGTTCAAGCACGTTGGTAAGATGAAACCTCTGACTCCTGTTTGCCCCTTTTTGTTACCGTCACTGACGGTTATGGATTCAGTTGCCATGCGACCGAGTTCATGCCATGTTCCGTTCGGAGTCTCACTGATGACTTGGTAGTCATCGTTCAGAAGTTCGACAATATCCGCGCTGTGTTCCAGCAGTTGTTCCTTCCTGTTCGCAGCTACGAAAATAAAGACTGGCTTTGCCGATGCCAGCTGCCTCTTCATCGCGGACCACTGCTCCGGCAGATAGACCTTAATCGCCCATCCCTGCTGTGGAACCGCCTGGTGGCGTCCTGCAAATCGATAAATGACCGGGTTTCCGAAGACATAGATGTCACCGCAGCGTGAACCTGCGGCGTGAAGAAAACGGGTTTCCTCTATCGCTTTCCGGTATTCCAGATGGCGCATCGATTGATAGGCCAGACGGTCCTCTGACTGGATCGCAAATCCGAAAAGTCTCAGCCTGGCGGTGCGATACACCAGCGTTGCTGGATATGCCGAGAACGCGACGGCAATGCAAACAGCGACCAGCATTCGATGTGACGGGCTTTTAAATCGCGGTTGCAGTTTCTCCAGCTGGAGGATGATCGTCTCAATTGCCTTTAGAGCCAGAAGCGCCAGCGGTGTGAGTAGCAGAAGATAGTGATATTCCCACCACATTCCCTGTGCAAAAACCAAAAGGAGTCCAACAATGAGCCATGTGACGAGGCTGACACTGAATGCGCATCGACCGCTGCGTACTGCGAGAATTGATCCAATCAATGCAAACGCCATCATCGGTCCGGCCATCAGAGCACACCAGGTCAAACCCTGCGCCAGCATCTCGTAATCATTTTTCTTCTGAGCCAGTACCCTTGCCGGGTATTCGAACATGGTTCTTAATGCGACATCGAGTACGCCAAAGCTGTGGAAATACCATCCTGCAGCGGCTAGGGGAATGAAGACACCGGTCGCAAAGAAAACGCCACGACTGATGGCCAGCCAAAGTCTGTTGCGAAATCCATCAGCGGGATTCAAAAGGATTGCCCAAAACCAAATCGCCACAGGAATCAGGCCGTACATCGGCTTGCAGAGTCCAATAAGTCCGCCACAGATTCCGGCGAAAAAAAATGCCGCTGTCGAAGGCATTCTTCCGGCATTGAAGGGACACATGCACCACAACGAGATCACCAGCGGCAATGTCACCAGCCATTCAATTTGTGTCAAATGCCACGTGTCAGCAATGCAGTAGTAGACGCCCACGGTGATCAGAGGTACGACCGCTTTCGCAATTCCGGACTTGTACCAGTGTCTCGTGAAAATCGCCAGAGCGGTCGCACACGTCAATGACCACAATAGCTCAAACAGATGTATGCCGACCTCATCAAATCCAAACAGTTGGCCAGCCGCCACGTAGAAGAGATAAATGCCCGGAGGCTTCAAATCCCAGAAGTCCCGAAAGTAGATTTCTCCGGTGACCCACTGTTGGGCTCCCATCGAAAACAATGCCTGATCACCGTCAAACGGCTGTGGCAGGCTGGTGAGGCCGGCAACAGTAACCATGAAGAAGACCAGGACACACTGGAAACCGTGAATCAGGCGTGGGATGCTTCGCATCGGTGTTTCATTTTCCGGGCCGAGTACGGCAGGTCGCTTCTGGATGGAATCGTTGGAGACAACTCGGGAGACCACCTTTCAACGATTGGAACAACGGACAATGTCCATCGGCTGGTCGCAGCGATTATGACCGTCAAACGCTCCGGAACCCCGAGATTTTCCAGTGAATCCCCCATTTCATTGAGATCCGTCACTTCATTTTCAGGAAGAGTTGGGATGGTTGCCTTCCGGCAACACCAAATCAGCGGACCATCGTTCAGCTAGTGGCTGTTTCGTGATTTCTCTGGTGTAGGCTTCCCGGTATTTGACGATACGCGGCCGTTTGCTGTTCACCTGGAATCGTTCATGACTCGACTCTCGATCATCGTGCCAACATATTGTGAAGCAGAGAATCTCCCGGAATTGACACGCAGAATTGCTGCTGTCCTCAAGGATGAACCGTACAGCTTCGAAATCATCATCGTGGACGACAACAGTCCGGATGACACGGCGAGTATTTGTCGGGATCTGGCCAAAGAATTTCCCCTGAGACTCCTGATTCGTACCAATGACCGAGGCCTCTCCAGTGCCGTGATTGCCGGGATGCAGCACGCTCAGGGAGAACTTCTGATCTGCATGGATGCGGACCTTTCGCATCCGCCCGAATCAATTCCGGAACTTGTCGCCGCCCTTGAAAACCCTCGTACAGACTTCGTCATCGGCAGTCGCTATGTGGGCGGCGGCTCGACTGAAGAGGGCTGGGGACTGTTTAGATGGGTGAACTCGAAAGTGGCAACTTTGCTCGCCCGTCCGCTCACCTTTACAATCGATCCGATGGCGGGCTTCTTCGGCCTGCCGCGGGAGACATTCTTCAGTGCCCGAGAATTGAATCCAATCGGCTACAAAATTGGCCTTGAGCTACTGGTCAAATGCGGATGTCAACATGTGGCTGAAGTTCCCATTCGCTTTGCAAATCGTCTGCATGGAAACAGCAAGTTGTCGCTGCGCGAGCAAGTAAACTATCTGCGACATCTTCGTCGGCTGTATCGCTTTCGATTCTATGCACTGGCGCGTTGCCTTGAGTTCCTTTTCGTTGGCCTCTCAGGTGCCTTTGTTGATCTTGGTGTGCTGAGTGGAATGCTGGCCGGTGCCGCCTTCGAGATTTCCAGACCAGTCGCCATTTTTGCCGCCATGACCTGGAACTTTGTACTCAACCGCACATTCACTTTCGCAGACGCTCGTGAAGGCTCAGTTTGGAAGCAGTATCTCGGATTTGTGTCCGCATGTGCCCTTGGAGCGGCAGCGAACTGGTCCACCAGCATAGCGCTCTTGCGATCGTCAATCATTCACGGCGATAGTCCGCTCATCGCCGCCGCCGCTGGCGTCGTTGTTGGAGCCGTGTTCAACTTTCTGCTGTGCAACATTTTTGTGTTTCGCCGGGAACGCAAGGTAAAGAAGTCCGTCACGACATCGAATTCTGCTGCCGATCGCCGAAATCCTGCAAAACCAGGAAGAGTCAGCACACACTAATTCGACTGTCCCAGATTCACGACCAAGAGGAGAAAACGCATTGAAAAAGGTGTCTGGAACTTTGGAGGCATCAGAAAACTCCGCAAAAACCTGATGCCGGAGAGTTCCAGACACGTTTGTCAACCAATCTGGGACAGTCGAACGAAGAGCAGTTGACTTTTGTTGTCAGGTTTACATCACGCATCGATCGCCAGATAAATTCCACATCGGACCATTCTGTGACCAGCATCAACCCGCCGACAGAATCTGCAATAAAGCTTCCGCATGTGCGGGAGTTCGACGGCGTGCGCGGGCTGCTCGCGGTCTGGGTAATGCTCGCTCATCTGGCATGCTGGACGGGTCTTGAGGAAATTCCCGTTACAGGAATGTTTGGGACCATCTGGAATACACTGACGTCAGCTTCGGCTGCCGTAGATGTCTTCATCATCCTCAGCGGTTTTGTCATCACGTTTTTGCTTGAACAGAAACGTTTGAACTACGTTTCGTATATGACAGGTCGCTGGTGTCGCATCTTTCCGACATACATTGTGGCTCTGGTTTTTGGTATTCTTGTCTCAGGTCTTGCCGCAGAGATTCTGGACACAGTCGCGTGGCGTCAGGTGTCTTACTTCGACAACCTCCGCTCAATTGCCGTCGCCGAACAGTCTCATCCCTGCGCACATGGTTTGCTGCATCTGACGCTGCTGAACGGATTGGTGCCGGCAAAAATTCTTTATCAGTCGACCGCCACTTTCCTTCCGCCCGGCTGGAGTATCACACTGGAGTGGCAATACTATCTTGTCGCTCCGTTAATCCTTCGACTGTCGAGGTCTGGCTCAGGACTCCTTCTGCTGACAGTCACCGCTGTTCTGGGCGTCCATTTCGGATTCGTATGGCAGAATTCCCACCTGGCGTTTCTGCCGGCAAAACTACCCCTGTTTCTGATTGGCCAGGTGTCGTACTTCGTTTACTCGCATCTGAGTGCATCGTCGGGCCGTGGCCGTTCATCGTCGCTGTCAGCAACTCTTCTGATTATCGCCGCTGTGGCAACTCAGTGGCGTCCGGTCGCGCTGGTGCTTTGGAGTCTTTCTTTCGGTAGCGTGTTCGCCGGAGATACAGATATTCTGACGAAAATACTGACGCCGATTCGCAGGATTCTGAATTCCACTGTGCTGCAATGGCTTGGAAGGATTTCGTACCCGATTTACCTCCTGCACTGGCCGGTCATCATTTTGTGTCTGTCGTTATTATCGCGATGGTCGCCCGGGATCACCTCGAGTACGGCTGCCGGATGGATGCTCTTTTCGGCCGTTCCAATTACGCTCGTGACCGCACTCAACATCCACTTTCTTGTCGAGCGTCCGATGATGAAGCTCAGTAAACGCATGGAACTGCGCGCCCTTTTGCCGCGGTGGCGCTGCGATTTGGAAAAGTGACGGAACAGAAGCTGGTACTCAAGTAGTAAAGTCAAAAGGTGGCAGCGACGGTCTTGAATAACGTCAATGACAGATTCGAAAAAAGATTTTCGAATTCGAATTTTGTGCAGTGTATCGACAGGGGTGTTGGA
>JAYTAK010000007.1:0-5236 GCA_043737515.1 Candidatus Kuenenia sp.
CTTGCCTCCGCCTGATCTGCATGATTGCTCCGCAGCAGAATCTCTGCTTCCTGAAGCCGGGCACTTGCGCCGTACCGGATATGCTCCGACGGAACTCGCGCGAAGCAGGCGACGGCCATGTCCGGTGCATCGTTGCGAACCGCCGTCTCCGCCAGCGTCATCATCACATCCGCTTCATTCGGTTCACGATGAAACAACTCGACAAACTCACGTTCTGCCTCTGTGTATGCAGTCAGAGAGACGCCTGCGGGCAGCGTCACTGGATCTTCCGGCCAACAATAAGCGCCAATGGCAAGCACGCTGACCGTCACCCCGAGTCCGCACGCGACCCATTTCTTCCGGCCGGAATCGTGCCCCGACATGAAATCTGGTTGAGTCGATTTGTTGTCAGCCACGCTCATGGGTTCGTCTCGCCTGATCCGCCGCCACACGTCAGCGGTCTGTTGACTCAGTGGCGTACTCCACCTGGCACGGGTTTATTTCTTTCGAGCCACTACTGACGACAAGTAAGGTGAAGCAAAATTGACAATTCCAGCTTTTTCCCCCAGCGCATATCGTGAAATGCTACAGTCACAGGCGTCGAACCGCCAGCAGGGTTTCGAGCAATTCTTTTGCAGAACTTACGTGTCCCTTTGACAGTTTGACATTGAGACGCGATTCTCTACTGACTTCATGGGCCGGGTTTTCTGTCATTTATCTACGGATACGTAAGTTGCCTTCGACCTTTCAACTGCGATGCCTGCTGGCCGTCTTTCTTTCCGGTGCCAGCGCTCTGACGTTCGAAATTCTGTGGCAGAGGCAGATGTTCCTGACCTTTGGTGCAAGCGCTCCGGCGACAACGGCGGTGCTGACGGCCATCTTTCTGGGGATCGCATTCGGGAGCCTCATGGCAACCCCGCTGACAAATCGATTTCCGCGACCGCTGATCGTATTTGCATTCATGGAGACGACGATTGGCGTTTGGGGATTCTGCCTCCCTTTCCTGCTTCCGATTACCGACCATCTGTACATTTTCATGGCTCTGCGACTGGGCGAAGCAAATCCACTGCTCAGTGCGGTTCGATTTATCCTCGCGGTGGGACTTCTGTTGCCAGCGACGTTGTGTATGGGAGCGACAATCCCAGTGATGGTGGCGGGGCTGTCTGACAAAGTGAAGGGGCGAGTCTCAACGGTGTACGGCATCAACACACTGGGCGCTGTACTGGGCGCGGTCCTGACGGGCTTGTTCCTGATCCGAATGCTGGGGATGTCTCAGACTCGATTTGTCGCGGCGGGATTGAACATCGCTGCGGCCCTGTTTGCAGCCTCGGCTGCTGGTTATCGTGGAGTTCCGCCAACCGCTGGTCCGGTAACGCCATCGAATTCCCTGCATTTCGTACACACTTCGCGACGCCTGCTGAGCGTCCTGTATTTTGCTGCCGGCTATGTCGCACTTGGTCTCGAAGTGGTATGGCTCCGTCTGCTGGGGATCGTCAATGCAAACTCAACCGTCACTTTTTCTCTGACGCTTGCCGTGTATCTGCTGGCGATGGGGCTGGGCAGCCTCATCCTGTTTCCGGTCCTGCACCGCTTCATGCAGGCGAAAACAATCTTCTCCACCGGAAATCTCGCGGTGGCGGCTGCCGCACTGCTCACGTTTCCGATGATCTACGCCGCGCCAGAACTCAACTACCGGAGGATCACAGAACCTGCGGCCAACGGCACTCTGACACTGGCGGACATCTATTCCACAGAGGCACTCATCATCGGGGCATTGATGTTCCTGCCTGCATTATGCATGGGGTTGATTTATCCTGCTGTCTGCCATTCACTGAATGCGACTGCCGCCGAGCGGGCACGCTGGATTGGTACCTCGTATTTTCTGGGGACGCTTGGCTCCGTCGCCGGAATTCTGACGGTGTCGATGTGGGTCATTCCAGTGATCGGTCTGCATTCCGCATTCGCTCTGCTGGTGATGACGTCGGCGGGCATTGGCTGTCTGTCGTGGATGACGACACAGACCGGTTCAAAGCGATGGTTGGCTCCGGGATTGGGGATTGCTCTGAGTTGCTGGGCGATCACCATCGCCGTCGAAGCGCGTCCGGCATTGCGGGAGTTTACGTCCAGACAGGTTGGAACACGGTGGTTTGAATTTTCCGTCGCCAACCCTGATTCAAAAGTTTCCGAGATACGCAGATTCAAGGCAGGGAGCACCGGGACCGTCATTATCAAGAAGCAGCAGGGCAGCGATGATCATCTTGTCTACGTCGATGATCAACTGGTTGCATCCACAAATATGGAAGCACGTGTCGATGCTCTGATGCTCGCTCATTTGCCGCTGATGCTGCATCCCGATCCGACCGACGAACTGACCGTGGGATTCGGCAGCGGCGGAACCAGTCACGCAATTACGACACATGGAATTGAAGCGTTTTGTGTTGAAATCGAGCCTGAGGTTCCGCGTTCCGCCAGCTTGCTGGATCGGCAGAATTTCGGCGTGTTAGGCCACCCGAAATTTCATCTGATTCTCAATGACGCCCGGGATCACCTGAGCATCGGTAATCAGCCGTATGACGTGATTGCCACAGATGTCACAAATCTGCAGTACAAGCAGAACAGCAGTCTGTACACGGTGGAGTATTTTCAGCTCATGCAAAAAAAGCTGCGCCCCGGAGGAATCGCCTGCGCATGGATTCCGATGGCTGCGATCAATACCCACGAACTGAGAATTCTGATGAAGAGTTTTCAACACGTCTATCCACATGCCACGCTGTGGTACATGAATCATACGCATACCAATTTCGGCATTCTCATCGGAACACCTCAGGCATTGACCATTGACTTCCAGCGAATGGAACGCTCCTTTTCAATACCCGCTGTCGCGGAGAATCTAAGACTGATTGGTGTGACGCATCCATTGCAGATCATCCACAGTCTGCATCTGGATGAACATGGCTACCGGGAATTCTGCGGTGATGTCCCGATGCATACCGACAATGATCCGGTATTGGAATTCAGCTCCCCGCTTTCGTTCTACCAGTACAACGAGACGTTCCGCGACAACCTGAGCGCAACCCTGCCGTTTTGTCCGCAGGATTCGCATCCCCTGGTGACTGGATTTCCGGACGAACGAGATACGGAATGGCAACAGCACAAAGTCGCCGCGCAGAATTTCTGCAAGGTAATGGTTCACTTCTACGACGTTCTGATTTACCGAGGCCGACTTGATCGTGCCCGGGCCATTCAAAGTCTTAACGAGGCATCCGCTTGCGCCAAAGCCGGTTTGAACGCCATGCCACAGGACCCAAGTCGCGAACAGTTCTACGTCCATTTCTTTTCAGCGGCTCAGAAATGGATCGAATCAATGTAGAAGCCCGGCTTTTGGAATAGGCCGCGGTTCTGATGTAAAGAGTCATTTTGCTGGACGACCGGGCATGCACTGTTTGAGACCACGTTCCAGTTCTTTAACAACATTTCTCGGACGACGTTGTTCCTTTGTATAACTCATGGCAAACTCCTGATCTGATTCTGAAAACCCGGATTTCCGTCCCGAGCAAGTCTACAGTGTGCTCACATGGTTTTATGACAACCACGCTGCAGTGGTTGCCGAGCTGACGGATTCTCTGGAAACAATTGGTCGCCTCAAAGATCCAGCCAGCCTGTCGAGAGCTGAGCTGTTGAACCGCATCTCACGAGATCCCGGGCATGAATCGTGTCCGAGATCAACAAGCCGCCAGCGGCCTGTTGGTTTAGTTTGGTTTTCTACAAATCAACAGCCTGCCAGCGCAGGACCGCTCATGCGTCGGCTTTCTGAGCCAGCCAGCGGTCAAACACGAAGGGTCCGAACGGCACGACCGCAGCCACAATGCCGGCGAGGGCCATGCTCTTTGAAATCGGGATTCTTGTGATTGCCAGCAGCAGCATCACGACCAGACAGACGAAGAGCAGACCATGCACCGATCCTGCGATCCGCACCGCAACCGGCAGGTCAGCCATGTACTTGAGCGGCATTGCGATGCCGAAAAGTACCAGCGTGGAAATGCCTTCAACACACCCCATCCGCCGCACGTTTTTGAGGAAGGCGTGATCGACTGCTTGCATGTAACGTCGTCCATTTCAGTAAAGTCGGCTCGCGTAGGATTGCTGAATCTTCTCGTCCAGTGATTCCACCGTTTCATCGACCTTTGTCTGATCGATCAGGATCTGCGCAAAGCAGGACAGTGACGGCGTCTTCAGCGGTTGCGGCGGCTGCCAGAGCTTTGAACGAATCAAAGCCTTGGCACATTGTAGATAACACTCTTCCACTTCAATCGCGATTCCGACAACCGGGGACTTTCCCTGCATGGACATTGTCGCCAGCACTTCGTCATCGCGAATCACGCAGGCCGAACCGTTCACACGCAGTGATTCGCCGAGTCCCGGGATGACAAACAGCATTCCCACGCGACCAGTTTCGATGATGTTCTGCAATGAGTCCGCTCGGCGATTTCCCACGCGTTCCGCAATCACCAGCGTTTTTGCGTCGAGGACTTTCGCCACTGACGGCAAGTCTCCGCGCGGCGAGACATCACACCGTCCGTCGCGATCGTATGTGCCGAGCAGCAGAAATGGTGACTCGGCAATGAACGCCTGCATGTGGTGATCGAGTTCCGCGAGTTGCTTTCGAATCACCAGTTCGCCCGGTTCACCGATCAGTGTTTTCAGTTCCTCGGCAGTTGTCACGCGTTGCTGAAATCGGTTGAGACTCATACTGCAAGCTGCACTTTCTTCGGGGCTGGACTGACTAACCTGGATCACGGAATTATCGTAGCATCCATTGGCAAACCACCCTCCGCATAGACGCTGCCGGGGATCAAAGACGCCGCTTCGTCCGCTGATGATATCGCACCATATCTTGCGGGATAGAGCAACAGGCGCGACTCAACCACTTTCTCTGCTCAGCAAACGTTCAGGACTTTGTCATCGTGAGAAGATGCCTGTGGCGAGCGGAATCCATCGCCATGCAAATCGCACGGCTTTCAGAGTGAACTCCGCAAAGATGCCGAAATCATCATCGCCATAGACTTCGGCCCATGCAGGAGCGGACAGCGGATTCATGACGGGGAGCGGCGGTGGTGGTGCAATTGCGGTTACCATGGGATGACCCTGGGCGAATTCAGCGGTTCAGTAGATCTCTTCGGATGTTTAGGCTCAGCAGCAATCTAACGGCCAGAATTTAAGTCCACCACTCAATCCCGGAATGTAGTGCTGTGTCAAT
>JAYTAK010000008.1:0-2257 GCA_043737515.1 Candidatus Kuenenia sp.
CGGACGCGTTGCGACAATGTTGCCGCATCGTACCATGTAAAGTCAAGCTCCGGGTCACCTGCAAATTCAGCAAGTTGAGACAGAACCTGCTGGACGCTGTTATCGTCGTACAGGAAAATGTATTTCTGGCCGTCCCGCACGAGTGCCAGTACGTTGACCGCTCGACTCATCTCAGGCTCTCTTCAAACACACCGTGACAGGAGGATTTTGTACTGCCATTTGTATCGGACGCCGCGGCTGTGAGTTTCGAAACATTCAAAGACAGTGTAAAAGACAGCGCTGAGAGATTCAGATCAGCCGTTACGAACACCGCAAACCAACTGTCACCGGCAGTTCATGCCCGTCCGCCACTTAGCTCAGGTGTCACGGGCAACATACTCTGTTGTCGATCGCTAAATGAGGAATTTCATGAGTCCCGCTGAAGTGGATCGCTCTTCGCGAAAACCATACCCGGAAACACCTTCCGGAATCATGCGGTTGCCGGCAAGTTTCAAAGCTGCCGCCGCGGCCGCACGCTATTTTGATCCGACGAGTCGCGAGGCTCAGGCAGAATCAATCACCGTGCGAATTCGCTGGTTTGGTCTGTGCGTCGGTGCTCTGTACGTCAATCTGGTGGAGCGTGTTACCGGACGTCCGGAACTGAACGGCATGCTGACGCTGGGCGCTGTCTACGCGCTGGTGGATACGCTCGCCAGTTGGAAGGGCAAGGTGCTGCTGAAGGAATACCGCATCGGCATTTCGTTGATGGAGGCGCTGTTCATCGGACTGCTGTGCAATTTTGATCAGGGTGTCGGCAGTCCCTTTCGATTTTATTACTTTCTCTCGCTGCTGGTCTGTGCGATCCGCCATTCACCGAGACTGACGTTTGCCACTTTCGGCCTGCACTCACTCAGTTACATCGTGCTGGGCCTGTATGCCGCACCGCAACGGGAATCCGATATCGTGACCGTGATTCTGACGCTGGTCTTCCTGGGCTGGGCTGCCTGGGCCATTATCGCACTCACAGGACTGCTCAGATCCGCCGGACGGAAGCTGGTGATCCTGAACGAAGAACTGCAATCCAACCAGCAACTGCTTGAGCGTCGAATCGCGGTCAGAACGAAAGAGTTACAGGAATCGCAGGCCATGCTCGTGCAGCAGGAGAAACAGGCGGCGTTTGGATTGCTGGCTGCCGGGATCGCACACGAAGTCGGCAATCCGCTGGCGTCGATCAGCTCCATTATCCAGATGCTCAGCCGAAAGAACACGGACGTATACGTCAAAGAACGCCTGGATCTGGTGGATGGCCAGTTGACGCGAATCCAGCGAACTCTGCGGGAGTTAACAGGATTCAGCCGCCCGACCAATCAGCAGCAATCGACCGTCGATGTGCATGCTGCGATCAACGACGCTCTGAACATCGCCAAGTACTATAAGCGCTGGAAAGGCAAGACCATCATTTCGAACTTCGCTGCCGAACTGCCGCACATCCGGACGGTGTACGACCAACTCGTGCAGGTGATGCTCAACCTGATTCTCAACGCACTGGATGCCACGAACGAAGGTGCCGCGATGGAGATTACGACCGAGCGGATTCCGGAAACGGATTCCGTCCCCGCTCGAATTGGTATTCGTGTTCGTGATGAAGGTCACGGGATTCCAAAGGATGCAATGGAACAGATTTTCCAGCCGTATTACACCACCAAGGATCACGGCACGGGTCTGGGACTTTTCGTGTGCCGCCAACTTACACGACATGCACTCGGCGGCGAAATCACGCTCGTCAAATCGACAACTCAAGGTACTGAATTCTATGTGACGTTGCCTGTAGTGACGGACACTGGATCGGAAAACAGCTCACACTCATCCATCGTTCAGGCTGCCGATTTGAGAGGTCGCTGACTCGCGATGGCTTTCGAACGGCCAGTCTCGCCCAGGTTCGACGCCGCAATTGCCACATCTACTCCGCGCGGTCAGATTTGGGGTTCATCAACAAATTAAGTGCGCGAGTGATGTCGATGGCCAGCATGGTGATGTGAAGGGTAATGAGTGATGCTTTGTACTACTAACGATTGAATTCTTGTCGTGCCGCGAAGATTTTCAGGCGTCGGTTTGTAGAGGTTGTTCTCGTGGACAAACTTCGTTCTCAGCAAGGTTCGGCCTCAGTGACGGGCAAGTCGCAAAGTAGCCGTCACGCTCCGTCGTGACGAGCCTCGAACAGGGCCACATGAATGAAGATCCCGCCTCGATTGTCCTTCAGCCCCATGCAACGACGCTG
>JAYTAK010000009.1:0-2256 GCA_043737515.1 Candidatus Kuenenia sp.
CATCCCTGGAGGAAACTCTTTCTTTTCCGAAGCCTTGATAGCTCCGGAACTCTCGTAAACGTTCATTCCCAGACGGCGATTGATGCGGCCCTTCGGACCTGTGTAACGACCCATTGTCCCTGAAAACTCCAAAAGAAAACTCTGTGCTCTACACCATCACTTCGACACGCGCGAAGTGACCGTCACCTTTTTCCAGACAACGAACGCCGTTTCAGACGCTGAACGCTGGATCTGACAGGCATGACCCGCTGCGAAGCGGCTGCGTGCAGAGAAAACTCCCGCGCGGCAGAACGCCGGTTTGCGGGGAACGGGAAAGCGTATCGACAACGGATTCGGCAATCAATGTCGGGAATCACTTCATGCTGCGAAATGCCCGGATTCAGCCTGTTTTCTCAGCCTCAGCATCCGCTGGTTTGCGCGAATTCGCGGCGAATTTCGTCGGAGCGGTGCCACTTCCCAGTGTCACCAGTTGCAGCGGCACCTTGTCTTTTGCTGTATCCCCGCATCCGGCACACGACCCACAACTGCCGGTCTTGCCAGAACGCAGGAAGCCCCCGATGCGTCGCAGCAGGATGCCCGCAGCGATCACAAAAATCAACAAAGTGGTGGAAGTCTGCCAGTCCATACGTTGATCGTCCGCAGAAAACCGGCTTTCGACAAGGCTTCTCTGACGTTCTTCAGACGTTTCACCGGAGATTGGATACAAATGGCCCTGAAAATCCATTCTTCCCGGCATTTAGCAACTTCACGCTTTGATGCGTACTGGTCATCGTTCACCATCTGCCGGCAACTTGTACCGTCAAGCTGACGCATGCCGCTCCCCAACTCTCTCAATCATAACCGCGTAGAGTATATACTCCGCGCGGTCAAGAATGAGGCCCTGCAATATCAGCCGGAATGCGTTAGCGTCCGGTTTGGTCGGCATTCCCTGCAAAAACCGGGTGCTAACGCACTCCGGCTGATACGTCGATCTCGGTCGCGTGAAGTGTAACTGCATGTTTTTAACAGCAATGACAAGCTGGAAGCTTATCCCACTAGAGATCAACAGAAACTCATGACCGCTGCGACCACTGAAAAACTCGCTTCCCAGCTCGCCGGGAAGATCGCTGACAAGACGGCAAAGATCGGAATCATCGGGCTAGGCTACGTTGGCCTGCCGCTGATCAGCGCGTTTACGAATGCCGGATTCCATTGCCTGGGATTTGATGTCGATCCGGAAAAGATCCGCAAGCTCAAGCAGGGCCAAAGCTACATCAAGCATCTGGCATCGGAGAAAGTCGCCGACTGGATTCAGCGCGGCATGCTGGATCCGACGAACGACATGAGCCGCCTTGCCGAAGCCGATGCGCTGATGATCTGTGTCCCCACACCGCTCAGCGCAAGTCGTGATCCGGACCTGCAGTATATCGAAAAAACCGCTGAGGCCATTGCCGCCGTGCTGCGACCGGGTCAACTGGTGATTCTGGAAAGCACGACCTATCCGACAACCACGCGCGATGTCATGGTGCCGATCCTGAATCGCAATTCATCCGGCCTTGTCTGCAGTCGCGATGTGTTCGTCGCCTTCAGTCCGGAACGTGAAGATCCAGGCAATCCGGATTACACGGCTGCCGGCATTCCAAAAGTCGTCGGCGGGATCGATGAGCAAAGCAGCGAACTTGCCTGTGCACTTTACGGCCATGCGATTGTCAAAGTCATCCGCGTGGCCAATGCCGAAATCGCCGAGGCCTGTAAGATCCTCGAAAACACCTACCGCGCCGTCAACATCGCGCTGGTCAATGAACTGAAGACGCTGTTTGATCGTATGGGCATCGATATCTGGCAGGTTGTCGATGCGGCTAAGACGAAGCCGTTTGGATTTCAGGCTTTCTATCCGGGACCGGGGCTGGGCGGGCATTGCATCCCGATTGACCCGTTTTATCTGAGCTGGCTGGCTCGGATGCAGGGGATGAACACACGCTTCATCGAACTGGCTGGCGAAGTGAATGCCGGCATGCCGCGTTATGTGATCAGCCGACTGTCTGAGTTTCTGAATGACCAGGGCAAGCCGATCAAGGGCAGCAGGATTTGTCTCCTGGGCATGGCCTACAAGAAAGACGTTGATGACCCGCGTGAGAGCCCGTCATTCGAACTGATGGAACTGCTGATGGAACGCGGCGCGATTCTGTCGTACAGCGATCCGCATGTGCCACAACTGCCCAAGATGAGGCATTATCAACTTCCGGCGATGAGCAGCACCGAACTCACCGCAGAGTT
>JAYTAK010000010.1:0-12015 GCA_043737515.1 Candidatus Kuenenia sp.
GCCAAATTACAGCGGGAGTGGACTGTAATCCTTTACGCGGTCATCCGTGAGAGAATTGGCGAGCGGCATGCGTCAGCTTGCCGGTACAAAAAAGCGACGTACCGGAGGGCTCACGCCACTCCGCTCGCCGGACTCATTTCTGGGCGCGCGGAGTATAACAGTCGGACCGGCAGTCGTCTTGTCCGCGACATTCAACGTCTACGGCTTGATTGGAATCGCGGCATTGTCTGCGCCGCCGACGAGAAAGTGGCCGGTGAAATCCTGTTCGGGGATGAGGCACACAACGTACGTGTTCCGTCCGTTTTCGATCTGCACCGGAATCGTTTGTGGTGTTCGGGACGAACCGTACTGCGAAAGCCGCAGAGTCGTTGACCAGCGGCCGGCCGGCAGTTCCGTGCGGGCGATATCGATCCGTGCGGGAAGCATGCGCCAGGACCGCGTGTCGGCTTGTTCCATGGCCTCCCAGGCGATCCCAGCGACATTGATTCCCAGATCGACAAAGGAATTGCGATGAATGCTCTGAGCTTCCTTCAGCACATAAACCGCACCTTTCTTGACGACTCGCCGCGTAATCGCATGTGCGATTTCTTCGTCGCGATGTTCGTGATACGAAGCAAGGGCGACTTCATTCAGATCGACGACTGTGGAAAATGTGATCGGTGCCGATGCCGTCGCGGTCGATCCGTGCGGCCCGACGAGACATTGAACACTGCCAGTCGGCATCGTGTGGCCACACGGTTCCGGACGGGCGATCTTGACGCACGAAATCGTCGGAGGCAGAGTGTGTTTGCCTGTCGCGCTGATGATGCGATCTGCAATCAGCAGTGCGACTGTGGTGGGTTCGGCCGATTCCGAAACCCAGCGCGGAGCTTTTCCAATGAGCGTGATGACATGCAACGTTCCATTTCCCGGCTGGCACCGCGATCCGAATTCACCGGTGGTTGAAGTCTGATCGTGTCGGCGAAACGCTGGATTCCAGAATCCGATGTCGTTCAACGCCTGTTCCGTTTCATCATAGCGTGTGGGCTGTTCTGACTGCACCGCTGTGGAAAGATAGGAACTCAGGGCCAGCGGCTGATCGAGCGGAGTTGCGACAATGTTGGCAGCAGAACGTTGAGCGTCGTAACTGGCGGGCTTGATCACATTGACTTCATCCGGCGTCGGAGCGGCTTCGATTTCAGCAACGGCATTCGATTCAGATGCCTTTGCGGCGGCGTTCGCCAGAATTGTGCGGCGGCTGTCGGCGGCTTCTTTGGCCTGCAGCGAATACGCAAATGCATCCTGCCCGTCTCCCAGCAGACTGGTCAGCAATGTCATATTCAGAATCATGCGGCGTTCAAAATCTCGTCCCGAATAGGCCACAGCGCGCGAGTCGGTCATCATCGACGATGCCTGTTCGGTCACATCTTTTTGTTCCAGATGTTCCAGTTCGCGCCGCAGAGTTCGAAAGCGGGCTTCCGCCTGCGGCACATTGCCGGAGGCAAGATCCAGAATGCCTGCGTCCAGCTCAAGAACCTTCTTCTCGGAAAGCAGCTTTCCCTGCGATTCCTTCAAGGCCGTGCGGGAAAGTTCAAGGTCGCCACGACCGAACTGAGCGACGGCGGATTCGTGTGCCTTCTGCCCGTTCTGGCATCCGCTGCAAAGGCAAATGATGCTCAGGCACGCTGCGCACACTCTCGCGGTTCGGGCAGATCGCCTGAGCCACCAAAGCAACAGCAAAGGATGACGGTAAGTGTGGATCATACAGAATTGGCGACCATGAATGAGGTATCCTGGTGCTCTGTCAGTCTTGCTTTGATGGATCGGGTGGCCGGGGCTGGACTGAGCGGAGCGAAGGAAGCCCCGGGGTTTCCGGCTAGCGCCCTCCAACCCCGGCCACCCATCAATTCATGAATTGATATGTGACAGAGCACTAATCGTTGTAGTGCTTCAGCTTTCCAAAGACGCCTTTGTGATAACCCTTTCGCAGCATCGCAGAATCTTTCTGTGATTCACCCGTGTGAATATCCAGCAGCTCCAGAGTGAGCAGGTAGTCGCGTTGATAGTCGCCGTTGCTGTTTGTCGTGCCGGATGTGATGCTGGCGAACAGCAGGTAGTCAAATGGCTGCTCGGCACGTTCAAGAGCAAGCTGCAGCTCTCGTTGCTGTGCGGGCAGGACCAGCGTCTCAGGACGGCAGCGGCATTCGGACATCGCGGCTTCTACGTACCGGCGACTGATCATTCGAAATTGTGGATCCTGCGAAATCAGCGAATCAATGTGTTCGTAGATTTGTTCCTTGAAGTCACCGATCTCTTCGCTGCTGCGGTTTTCGACGCCCACAAAGCAGACTGATCGCGCCGCATCGCCCGCACCGTTCACGGTTGTGTGAGACGCCTGATGCACGGTGCTGCTGGACTTGGCCAGCAGCCGACAAACCGACTCGTCGATCAGCGGCTTCCATGTTTCGGCACCGGCGGTGTGACTGCCGACCATGTCTTTGTCGTTCTGACTCAGCACATGCGCCTTCTGGCGGTTGCGACATCCTGCGATGCCGGTAAACACCACGATCGAGCATACCAGACTGACGACTATCCAATAACGTGCCATGACCCGATGGACTCCATTCCCTGGCAGCAGTCTCGAACGCCAATGACATCCTGTCTGGCGCGCAGCACGGAACGGCTGGTGGATTGCTACACACTGCGGAGAGTATCGGTTTTCCCTGAATCACGGAAAGACCGTTAACCGTCCCCAAGACGAAAAAGGCCCCGCCGAATCGATCGGCGGAGCCCAGGAAGGAGTACTCGAATGCAATATTCGCACAATTTGGCGAGATCAGGCAGTTTTGGGGTGTGAGGGAATATTAAGAATCATGTCAGCAAATGGTAAGGCGATCTTCAACTGGAATTCACCCGAACCGCCCAGCTTCTCCGCCATTTCTGCCAGCTTCATGCTCCCGACGGCGCGGTAAGCGTCCACAAGTTCGCGCCATGCGAAGCGACGGATTGGTGTCGGCATAATGCGCGCCGCCTTTTCGAGATGAGTGATCGCGTCGGTGAAATTGCCGACTTGTTTGAGTGCAATTCCATGCATCAGGTTTGTTGGACCTTCCAGCGGACCAGCGTCTGCAATCTTGTCGAGTTCTTCGATGGCTCGTTCTGGCATACCCAGATCCAGGTATCCATCAGCGGAAAGGAGACGTCGAACAGTCTTGGGGGTCATTTGAATTCGCATGGTACTCGCTCCCTTTTTGAGACAGGTTGGAAACCTGATTGTTGTCGAACTGATATCTAGTCATTCGCAACTGTCGCGCCAAATATTGGCACAAGTCCAAGATTTATCGTAAATCAATGTTTTCATTGGTGTTATAGTGACACAGGCAGAATTGGCCAAGTTCGTTCCAACTGCCAAAACTACAAGACTTGACGCTTCAATGCGTAAAAACCTCACAGACCGTTACGCATTTTGCGACAGAAATTGCAATTTCTACCAGGACTACACCTTTCCGGAATCATTGTTGTCCCGTGTTCCAGAGCGGTCGATTTTTGCCCACTGCACAGTCGATTTGCATTACACCGACGGACAATCGCGTCTTCGCGCAATCGACCGGATCCAATGTGTGGTCAGAAATCGTAGTTTTCGCCTTCGGTTATCAGTATTCTCACTGAGCCGCGGAGATCCATCAGGAAACAGCGGACATTGATGTTCCAGAGTTCCGGATCGCCACCAGTGTCGCGTCTGTCAGCGCAGTGTTTGAGGATTGCGTCGCGCAGGCTCTGAGCGTGTTTGCGGTGTTCTTCCTCTTCCGCCATTTGGCCTTTGGCGGAATCCGGGTATTCAAATTCCGGTCCAAGGAAATGAGCGTAAGCTCCGCAGTTGCGATGCTCCATGATGTACACGTCGCGAATGTCATGCAGTTGCACGGCGATATCAAGGTGCTGAAAGAAAACATCCCGCCATGCGGCATGGCGTGGCTGCATCACACCCAGCGACGCTCCAGCGAACACAAGCTGATCGTAGCGGTTCTGCAGGTTGTCGCCGTCCATGAATTCGCAAATGTCATCAATGAGTCGGAGATCCATACAACTGAGCAGCAGCACGTTTTTCCGTGGTGCCGGGTATGGACGACGTTCGGGCAGGCGGCGGTGAATTTCCAAGAGTTCGTTCCTTTTTTATTTGCGACGAATGGCTGTAAAACTGCGGACTTGCGCCGTCAGGGCGATTTCTGTCGGAAGTCGTTCCATCGAACTGGCTCCATAGAACCCGTTGATCTCAGGGACACGATCCATCATGAACTGGGCGTCTTCGGGCATGGCGATCGGCCCGCCATGGCAAAGGACAATGACATTGCTGCAAACAGATCGGGCGGCGGCGGTGATCTCAGCGACCTTTGCAACAGACTCCTCCAGCGTCAACGCTGTGGTTGCTCCGATCGTGCCGCTGGTGGTCAGTCCCATGTGGGCCACAATGATGTCGGCTCCGGCCTGAGTCAACGCCGCCGACTGATCAGGATCAAAGGCATACGGCGTTGTCAGCAGGTCCATCTGATGAGCTGCGGCAATGAGATCAATTTCATGTTGAAATCCCATACCCGTCTCTTCCAGATTCGCACGAAAGACGCCGTCGATCAGGCCAACCGTCGGGAAATTCTGAATCCCGGCGAAACCGATGTCCTTGAGTTCTCTCAAAAAATGATCGCGAAGCATGAACGGGTCGGTGCCGCAAACCCCGGCCAGCACGGGCGTGTGTTTGACCGCTGTCAACACTTCATTCGCCATTTCGCGAACGATCTGATTGGCGTTTCCGTACGGCATAAGTCCGGACATTGAGCCTCGGCCAGCCATCCGGAATCGTCCGGAGTTGTAAATCACAATGAGATCGATGCCGCCAGATTCTTCACATTTCGCGCTGATGCCAGTACCAGCACCGCCGCCTATGATCGGCATGCCGTCGGCGATCTTTTTGCGAAGTCGCTGCAGGATTTCGTGCCGGGATTGAGCCAATGTTGCGTCTCCACAGAATGATTGAGGCGTCCAGGTTCTCACGGATCGTTCGTCGCGGCATAGAATATCGTGATTCAGTCTGCGTGTCATTCGTACGCTGCTTGGTCGCCAGGAACGCAGAATGCTTGCCTTCCGGTAGCTGCTAAAGGATACTTGAGGCTCCGTAAATTGAAGCGAGGCAGGCAGCTGGAAAGAAACACACGGAGATGCCATGAACGAAGATGCTCTTCGCAGCGCTCATGATCGATTCGTGAAGTTTGCCTTTTCAGACACCAGGAACAGCCGGGAACTTTTTGCGAAGATCCTGCCGGGACCTGTACTTGCGAGTATTGATCTGGAGACGCTGACCCTTGTTCCGGGCTCATTCGTCGATACAGAATTGCGGGAAAGGCTCACAGATCTGCTGTACCAGGTGTCCCTGCGGAACGGCGAAGGCGGGTTCGTCTACATTTTGTTTGATCACAAAAGCTCTCCGGATCCTTTGTTGCCGTTCAAATTATTGCGGTACATGGTCAAAATCTGGGAACAGCAACTGCGAAACAACGCGACGTTGAGCCCCATCATTCCGCTGATACTGTATCATGGCGAAAAAGCGTGGATTACATCTCGTACGATGCAGGATATTGTCCAGGCACCGGAGGATCTTGAACGTTACGTGCCGTATTTTGATTCAGTCCTCCTGGACTTAAGCCAGTATTCCGACAGCGAACTTCGCGAAAATGCGATCTACAATGCTGTGCTTCAAGTGCTAAAATACATCAGTCGCGACGAACTGACAGAACGATTGCCTGGGATCCTGCAGTTGTTCGTTCAGATCATGGATGAGCCGCATGGCATGGATTGTCTGAGAGCTGTGCTGGTCTATCTTTCGAACGCCACAGACAAGCTTAGCCGCGAACAACTCAGCGAAGCCCTTCATCACGCATTCATAACAGTTAAGTCCGTCAACACAGAAAGTGATTCACCCATGCCTACAATCGCAGAACAATGGATACAGGAGGGCATCGAGAAGGGCATCGAGAAGGGCATCGAGAAAGGTATCGAGAAGGGCATCGAGAAAGGTATCGAGAAAGGCAGGGAAATTGGTCTCAGAGCAGGCATCCGCGTCGTATTGGAACTGCGATTTCCCGGAGCGACGGGCACTGTGACCGAGCAGATCACAGATTTGCGCTCACCGGAGCTGTTGACCGAGTTTCTGGATCTTTGCAGGTCCGCCAGCGATATCAACGAACTTCAAGCGTTTCTCGACCGGGTGCGTCAGGACTAACGCCGCAAGACTCAGCACTTATCGAAAAATCTACAACTGAAATCCGGGACGCACCGTTGCCATTTGAATCTGTGATCCTGGAACCACCTGTCTTTCTATGGCCCACTGGCCTTTCAGAGATGTCGCACAACGCACTCCACGAGTTGCGGCAGCAGGCTCGAACGAGACTGGTGACCTCGGCTGAGCAGTTTGTGCTCCGACTGTCCGATGTTGCCCGACGCGCGGGATTGATGTCTGGCGATCGACCGCTCCTCACTGGTGATCCGGCAACAACGCCGATTGTCATGACCGGACATCAACCGGTCGTATTTCATTCAGGATTGACGTTCAAGTATCAGACTACCGAAGCATTTGCGGCACATCACGGCTTGATCGCGCTCGCGGTTGTGATCGACACCGACGAAGGCGACGCCGGAGCATTTTTGTATCCGGCGGTTGATACGTCGCAGGGACGTTTCGAGAATTCTACAAGCACCACAGTACGGCGGTTTGTGTCCAAATCAGCAACACTCGCGCGAACCCCCGGACTCTTTTCCGGGAGCCGGTTGAAATCACCCGACGTACTGTTGGCGGAACTGTCGATCGCGGAAAACGACGTGCGGGCATGCGTCAAAGAATCTGCAGCGCGGGCATTTCAAACCGTCGCAGGTCAGTACGCAGCACTTGCGGAGAGTTCGCCAGCAGGTTTCTCGGCGATGGAAGCCAATCTGATAACACGCTGGAATGCGAATATTGGTGGCAGGATGCTGGAACTGCCGTTGTCAGCGATCTGCAGCTTTCCTGAGTTCATTCGTTTCACTGCCCATATCCTGGAGCGACCGTTTGAATTTGCTCAATGCTACAACCAGACTCTGACAGCCTTTCGCGCCGAGCATCGCATTCGTAACGAAGCCAATCCGTTTCCGAACCTAGCGCTGGAAGACGACTGGTGCGAGCTTCCGTTCTGGGTAGTCGATCATACAGCAGGCACCCGACATGTGCTGCAGGTTCGCCGCGAGCCCGATGGAATCGCGTTGGAATGTAATCGTGAGCGGCTGCTGACACTGCATAAGGGAAACGTGGCCGAAGCACTTACTTCGCTGCTTTTTTCTGGTCAACAGCTCGTGCCGCGTGGAGCACTGATTACGGCCACGCTGCGATTGCTCTTCAGCGATTTTTTTATCCACGGAACCGGCGGCGGACAATACGATCCATGCACAGACGCCTTGATCCGAAACTGGTGGTCCGTGGAGCCTTCGCCATTCGCCGTGGCAAGTGCATCGCGGTTTCTGTTCGCCGAAGATCGTCAGAAACTGCTGCAGCTACAGCTTGTCGAGTCGCAGCTCCGGGACTTGCAGTACAACCCACAACGATTTCTTGGGAAAAATGTTTTCCCCACCGCGCTGGAGAAACGACTGACCTCTCTGTTGTGTGACAGGGAACGAGCGGTAAATCAGATGAAATCGGCCCGGCAAGCTGGTGAATCAGCCCATGACATCGGTGGTGAAATCCAGCGAATCGCGGACGCGATCAAGATCGAAGTGTCACAGGAATTTGAACCGCGTCTGCTGGAACTGCGGAGCCTGACCGATCAAAACATGTCAGCTTTCACCAGCCGCACATGGCCTTGGTTCATGTTTCCGGATCAGACGACTTAAATCATTGTCAACACTGCTGAGTATTCTCACGGCGGCTGAGTGTACGCTGCGGTCGCTGGCAGATAGCAATCGCAAGCAACGGATGCAGTCAAGCACTCTTGAGGATCAGGAAGTCGAAGCATCATCGCTGCAAACGATGATGCGGCATTCTGCGGTCAACACGACGCCGCGTTATTCAACACGCCGATCATTCAATTAGCCAGGACGGGAATCGAACCCGTACGCCCCTTTAGGGGCCCGGGATTTTAAGTCCCGTGCGTCTGCCTGTTTCGCCACCTGGCCGGATTTGAGGAGGAAGAGTAATCAAGATTCGTGCCAGAACAAACTGAAGCGACACAATTCCTTTGAGACGTGTTCGCGAACAGCGACCGGTTCCTTCCGTGCAGAGCGCATTTTGCTGGAATCGTCCGTCACAATGCACTCCAATTCTTCGTTGGCCAAGGTTGATTTTGGGTGGTGCGGTGGCGTTATCAGCCTGATTTTCCGCGTATTTATGTGCTTTGTCGGGGAATTGAGGCGGGCGTCCGCAGGTTTTCTGGCGGTAGTCGTGATCCTTGCCCGATTTGGCGAGCGGCGAGTTGTTGGATGAAACATACGCCGATGCCTGCTTCGGCTGCGGCGATGTTGGCAGAGCGTGGATTCAAGTTTTGCCAGCGCAGGTGATGATGCCGATGTCGGCGATGGGAGTGTGATGTTATTCATCAGCGTTCTCCCTGCTTGCGGCGTTTTTGAGATTCGCGGCGCGGTCTCGTTTCGCGCGGGCGATTGCTGGTGAAATCGCTGGAGACTGCTCGTGAAGACTTTCGTCGTTTCGAGACGCGGGTCGAGCTGCCATCCGCTTCCCACTGCGTCCGACACGGAATTCGCGCGTGATTTGGGGGGCTGCTTTTGGGAGGGTAGATTTCGCGGACAAGTTTTGCTGGATAGTGCCGCGATTCTGGCCTGTATGCAGAAGAAATACAGAATAAGGATTGCCGCTGGCATGCGTGGTGCTATCGTGCAATGACGACGTCGTGGGAATTCCTTGGCGAATTCTGTGCGATGCGGAAACTCCGGATGACGAACTAAAACGCAGGCTGTCGGTAGGCAGTATGCGGGTTAAAGAGTAAGCCGATGTAGCGAAATCCTTCTGAGGATTCCGCCACATCGGTTTTTTTTACCCTTTGGATTTCGTGTTGAGCCAACGATGGGGAGATTGAAATGAATTATGTGAGCTGGTTGGGACTGGGCCTCGCGGTTGCCAGTCTGTTGAGTCTTTTGGCTTCTGGTCCAGGTTATCGCCTGGGGGTTTGGGAGTTCAAGACAGGAATCAGTCTGGTGAAAGCCGCTGGCTATATCGGTGCCGCCGCATTGATCGTTGGTCTCTCCGGTCTGGCCGCGTGGCAGGCAAAGCTGTTGCCGCAAGGGCTGACTCCCGCGATTGTCGGGCTTGTGATTGGAGCTGCGGTTGTTGGGATGACACTCAAATGGAAACACAACCTGGATAGCGTTCCCTATATCCACGACATCACGACCGATACAGAGAATCCGCCTCTGTTCGTCGCCGTTCTGCCGCTGCGTGCCGACGCGGACAACTCTGCCGAATACGGTGGACCAGATCTTGCCAGACAACAGAAAAAAGGATATCCCGATCTGAAGCCCGGCTTTGTCAGTCGTCCGCCCGTCGCAGCGTATGGCGAAGCTTTGCAGGCAGCGAAGGATATGGGCTGGACAATTGTGGCGTCCGAACCGAATTCGCTGCGGATCGAAGCCACCGACACAACTCCGTGGTTTGGCTTCAAGGATGACGTTGTCGTACGACTCAGTCCAAACCAGACAGGCAGTCGCATCGACGTGCGTTCGGTCTCGCGGGTGGGCAAGAGCGATGTCGGCACCAACGCCCGCCGGATCAGTGCCTATTTGACTCGATTGAAGTGAGTGCGAGATTGAAGTGAGTGCCATCCATCCGGTTGACGCCCCGCTGGCCTTTTTATTGTTGAAACAGAGCTTGCTTGATATCGGAAAGCCGAAGCTGGGCGAAGTTTTCGATGAGTTCGGTGATCGCAACGGTGAGTTCTTCAAGCAGATGAGCACATGAAGAACCCTTTGTTCAGTTCGCTTACATCTGAACTCCCCACTCAATCAGCCTTGGTTGTCCTGCGAAAAAATCAGTGCTGTGTATGCGCCGATGCTGATCGTTCCCTCGGCAGGAAAGCCGTCCCGTTGCACGGCGTTCGCCACCTGCTGCTCATCCCGTCGTTCGGCCCCCGCATTCACGTCGGTACTCGCCTGGTTTCCAAAACCGCGGCTGTAGCCGTTCCAGTCGCTGTTCAAACGTAATCGCCAGGCTCCCGGCGCAGGAAACCCAAGCTGATAGTTCTCGCGGGGACGATGAGAGAGATTCACAACCACGACGACATCATCGCCGGGACCGCCCTGATACCAGCGGTGATAGGCGAGCATGTTATCTGCCTGATTCTGATGAAAAGTATTCAGGCCGGATCCCGTCAATCCTCGCGTACAATTCGAGCGGTTGAGGCGCAGTTGAATCAAGTCCCGATACATTCGCACGAGGCCGCTGAACTCTTCCGACTTATCCCAGTCGAGCGGAACCGAATCCTGAAACCACCCGTCTTCGAGGAACTCCTGACCCTGAAACAGCATCGGGATGCCCGGCGACGTGAGTACGATGGCTGCCGCCAGAGTTGTACGTTTCTGGGCGAACCAGCTCTCGGGATTTTGAGGGTCAATTTCTGAGGCGACACGCGACTTTCCATTGGCGACTTCGTCATGCGACTCGCTGTAGAGAACTCGCTGAAACGGATCCCCGTTGTATCCGCCATCGATCGCGCGCCGAATGCTTTCCAGCGATCGCTGGTCGTCGTTCGGAGTGATGACAGCGGCGCGGATGGGATGGACAAAGGATGCCACCCATTGTGCCGTAAAACCTGCACCACCCTGATCTGCCGAATTTGTAATCCGGTCATCGTCACGCAGATCCTCGGCAATTGTGATGCGTCCTGGAAACCGTTGCCTGACCTCACGATTGATCCACTGAGCGAGGTTCCATCCGTCGGGTAAATCAGCACCCGGATCGCCGTCGCCACGCACATGACGCATATACAGCGTCATGTCGAGCCGCAGACCATCCACATGGTATTCTTCCAGCCACATCATCGCGTTATCGCGAATAAACTGACGAACTTCTCGCCGTCCGTAGTCGGGACGCGTCGATCCCCACGGAGTTTCTGCCCGCCAATCGTTGTAGAAATAGATTCCTCCCAGTCCGTTCTCACTCCAGCCGTCGAACTGCCACAGGTCCAGGTCGCTCGGACCGAAGTGGTTGTAGACGACGTCCAGAATCACTCCCATCCCTGCCTGATGCACAGCTTTGACGAAGCGTTTGAATCCGATCGGACCACCATAGTCCGTCTCGACCGCAAAAATGCAGGCTGGGTTGTAACCCCAGGATAACTCACCCGCGAACTCCGCCAATGGCATGACTTCGATGACGTTGACACCTAACCGCTTCAGATGATCCAGTTTCTGAATGGCCTCCGCAAATTTATCTGTCTGGCGATCTTCGTCGTTGTGAAATGTCCCCAGGTGCATTTCGTAGATCACCAACTCATTCACGGGCGGCATATGAAAGTCATCGCCTTGCCAGTCAAACTGCGAGTCATGCACCACAGCGTTTCCCACCGAGTTGGTTACCTGGCGCGCGTACGGATCGATACGCAGCAATTGCTTCTCGCCGTTCACAATACGATAGCGATATTCGTCGCCGATCGCAGCCCCTGAGATATCCGCGTACCAATAGCCTTCGTCCGCCTTTGCCATGGGATGTGCGTCGGGCGACCAGTTGTTAAACGAGCCAGTCACATACACAGCATCGGCATGCGGAGCCCAGACTCGAAACGCCACGCCGGATGCATGCGGTATCGCTCCCATACCCGTGCGATCATTCTCTGCCGACGTTGTTGACAAGTACACGCTCCCTGAAGTTCTGTTCTTCTGCCGCAATGTCAGGATCAGCCGTTCGTCACTGCCTCGGCATCCCGCCTCGCAGCGATTGCTTCGAGGATCATCCATTCGGCATCGTCGATACTGGCCTCGGCAAGCATGAGTGCAAGTTCAACGCAGCCTTCT
>JAYTAK010000011.1:0-2253 GCA_043737515.1 Candidatus Kuenenia sp.
ATCGTGAAAAAGTCGATGAATACTTCACCAGCGTTCGCGAACTGGAACAGCGCATGGCCATTGCGGAAGAGTGGTCGCAGCGCCCAAAACCGCACGTCGCTGCTCAACAGCCACAGAACAACATGAATTCGGCAGACGTGATCGGCAAGACGCGGCTGATGTTTGATCTCGTCCATCTGGCCATCCAGACCGATTCCACTCGTCTCATCACGATGCTGCTCCTGGGAACCAGCCAGGTGCCGCCGATTCCCGGCGTTTCATTGGGCCATCACGACCTGTCACATCACGGTCAGGATCCACAAAAGATCGCACAACTGCGGACCGTGGAGATCGAAAAGATGAAGGTCGTGCATGAACTGTTGTTGAAGCTGAAGAACACAGAAGAGCAAGGCGAGAGCCTGTTGGACCGAACCATGGTCTTCTTCAGCAGCAACCTTGGCGACGCCAGCACGCACTCGACGAAGAATCTGCCGGTGCTTCTGGCGGGCGGCGGTTTCCGGCACGGGCAGCATCTGGCCTTCGATCCCGACAACCCGCCACCGCTGTCGAACCTGTACTTGTCAATGCTGCATCGTCTGGGCATCAACGCCGAAAAATTTGCGTCCAGCACCGGAACGCTCACCGGACTGGAATCCTGACGGCACCGGAATCGTCAGACTTCGGAATGTGTTTATCCGTTGAATGGGGTCGGCCTGCGATTCGCTGCGGAGCAGCGGCGTGAGGTAGCCTGCGGTGAAACCGCAGGTCATTGACACACAAAACGCCTTAGCTGCGGAGCAGCGACGTAGATTCCATCGCGGTTTTACGTCGCTGCTCCGCAGCTTTCCTGGATCGTCTGGCAAATACCTTGGGCTCGCGCCCAAGGCTACCATCCACGGCTGCTCCGCAGCCAATCGCATAGTCCTTCGCTGTGGGAATACTACCAATGAGCGACGACACACATTCCGGAATGTGAACCTCAAACTCCTTTGATTGAAGTCATCAAATGGGTTAGTCTGGTGATCGTTTCTGCCTCAAATCGCATCCCTCTGGAAGTTTCCTGCCATGTTACATCGACTCGTTCAAGTGTGTTTTGGATTTCTGATCGTCGCCGCAGCCGTGCTGTTTTTTCCACATCAGGCGTTCGCGGCTGAACCGATCAAAGCATTGATTGTGGATGGGCAGAACAATCATGCAGTGTGGCCGACGACCACAAAGATGATGAAGAAATATCTTGAAGAGACAAAACTGTTCACGGTCGATGTTGCCACGGCCGCACCGGAAGGCACTGACCCGAACTTCAAACCCGACTTCAGCAAATACGCCGTCGTGATCAGTAATTTTGGCCACGGTGCGGCAGCATGGCCGGAAGAAACTCAGAAGGCGTTCGAAGCATTCGTGAGCGGCGGCGGTGGATTCGTGGTGGTTCATGCGGCGGACAATGCGTTCCCTGAATGGCCTGCCTACAACGAGATGATCGGACTGGGTGGCTGGGGTGGCCGCACCGAAAAAGACGGCCCGTATGTGTACGTGAATGACAAGGGCGAAGTCGTGCGCGATGAAACTCCCGGTCAAGGCGGCAATCATGGGGCGCAGTGGGAATTCCCGGTGATCGTTCGCGACGCCGAGCATCCGATTATGAAAGGCATGCCGACCGAATGGCTGCATGCGAAGGACGAATTGTATGACCAGCTTCGCGGACCGGCAAAGAGCATGCAGATTCTGGCCACGGCGGAATCCACCGTGACCGGACGCAACGAACCAATGATCTTCACAATCGGCTACGGCAAAGGCCGTGTCTTCCACACTCCAATGGGTCATGCCGAGTATTCTGTGGAGTGCGTCGGATTCATCACGACACTCCTCCGCGGCACCGAATGGGCCGCCACGGGAAAAGTGACAATCCCCATTCCCGCTGACTTCCCCACCGCAGAAAAAACCAGCAGCCGACCGTTCGTCAAATAGCGTTTACGACCTCACGTCACTGCTCAGCAAACGTTGAGAGTTTTGTTTTCCTGAGAAGATTTTCGCGAAGCGACATGTCCGCCGACGGAGCGGCGGACCTACGTAGGCGAGCCGCTCCGTCGGCTCGCACCAGAGACGGCGGCGAATCCATTGATGCGGCAGATCAGTGCGTCCCCAGTCCTCGCCGGGCGGAGCATCAATGGCGTGGATTAGGAATTTGACTGGCGAGCGGGGTACGTAAGTGCCCTGATATTCGCGTCATCTGGAACAAATCAGGGGATTAACATCCCCCGCTCGCCTTAAGTCCAC
>JAYTAK010000012.1:0-2251 GCA_043737515.1 Candidatus Kuenenia sp.
AGACAGTCGAGGTAGGCCGGACCAAGCGCAGCGCCGTTCCGGCAATTGCCAGACACCTTCCGGAACCGCTCTGCGCTTGGGCCGGCCTACAGATTCTCAGAAACACAGGAGACAGAAGAATTGGTGACAGAAAAATGGAGCAAAGAATATTTTCATTCTGCGATTCATTTTTCTGTCACCACTATTCTTGTCACTGCTCTACGAAACACCAGGCGTTTTCTTCAATCGATGCCTGGCTGAAAGCCTGGCCGAGTGCGGTATAATCCGAACTTCCGGAATCACATGATGCCTCAGACAACCGAAATCGCTGGTGTTCGAGTACCCCGATTCCTTTACGGAACCGCATGGAAGGAAGACGAGACGCAGCGTCTGACCGAGCTGGCTCTGCGACAGGGCTTTCGCGGGATCGATACTGCGAACCAGCGGCGGCATTACCATGAAGCGGCGGTCGGGCAAGGCATCGCGGCGGCAATCGAAAGCGGCCTGGTGGTCCGCGAGGATCTGTTTCTGCAAACGAAGTTTACGTTCCGGAGCGGGCAGGATCATCGCCTGCCGTACGATCCTGCTGCCTCCGTCGCAACGCAGGTGGAGCAATCGTTTGCCAGTTCGCTTGACCATCTGGGAACGGAGTTCATCGATTCGTATGTGCTGCACGGACCCACTCAGCGAATCGGCCTGGCTCCGGATGACTGGTCGGCCTGGCGTGCGATGGAAAACATTCACGACAGCGGTCGAGCACGCCTGCTCGGTATCAGCAACGTGACCCTCGAACAGCTCCAGTCTTTGTGTCAGCAGGCGCGCGTCCGACCTCGCTTCGTCCAGAACCGCTGTTACGCCGTCCGGCGATGGGATGGAAGCATCCGGGAGTTCTGTGCCGCCAATGACATGATCTACCAGGGTTTTTCTTTGTTGACTGGCAACCGCGAAGTGATGGCTCGTTCTGAGCTGGTCAAGATCGCCAAACGCCATGGTCGGACGGTCAGCCAGATTGTTTTTCGGTTTGCTCTCGATGTCGGAATGCTGCCCCTGACTGGCACCACCGACGCCAATCACATGCGAATGGATCTCGATGTTTTTGATTTCGAACTGGAACCCGAAGAAGTGCAGACGATCGAGCGCCTGGGATTGCCGTGAGTCCATGATCCTGTAGCGAGACGGACTTTAACGAGTCGCCAACGGCCGAGTACATCTACTGGCTCAGGTTATCCAGAGATCCGGTTGGAAAACCAGTCTCGCGCGCCTCTGGCGAGCAGTAGTGCGATCACCCCGCTTCCGGCGGCCTCAGCGAATTGTCCGTTGAATATCATAATCGTCATTGAAACGGCAAAGACAGTCGCCAGTCCAGCACAGAACAATCCAACCACGAAACGAAACAGGGACTGCGGCGGCTTTCCGTCGGAAGACAGGGGCGGTGCGAATGGGTTGGCGTCCTGCTGGTAAGCCGAAGAACGCGACGCTGTTGCAGCAGTTTGCTGTCGCGTGACCGATCGTCGTTGTGTCCAGTAGTTCAACAACGAAAGTGGCAAAATGAAAATGAATCCACCAGAAGGCAAACTCCAGGTCAGATTGAATCGCAGGAGTCTGCCCAGCAATAGTTGCGCCTGTCCGGGCGGCAACGACAGGGTCACAACTGTCTCCTTGAACCAGACCAGCAGACCATGGTAGACCGGGAACGTGATTGTCACATCACCTGGCACTGGCACAATGCGGCAATCCAGTCCACGGAATCGCAACTGCATCGCGTTTTGGGCCAGCATTTCGTATCTGCGCGAAAGACACACCAGAAGTGCAAGGAACCCGCCGAGCAATACGATCACCAGAATCACAATCAGGATGACCCCAGGATCGTTCGCGAGCAAAACAAGACGCGGCTGGAGCAATCTGAAATAGCGAATCATGTCCGCTGGTCCTGTTGAGGCTTCTATTCGTGGCGCAGGGCTTCAATGGGGTCCATGCGGGCGGCGGCGCGGGCGGGGTAGAGGCCGAAGATGATGCCGATACCGACGGAGATCCCGAACGCCAGAGGCAGGCTGCTCCAGACGATCTGCGGTGTCAGACTCAGGAACATTGTCCCGACTTCAGACGTCGCCTGACCGCCCTCCAGCATAAATTCGTTTGCCAGCCATTTAATGCCATCGAATGCGAATGGCGTAAGCAATCCCAGAATCACGCCGATCAGGCCACCGCTGCCTGCCAGCACCATAGTCTCGGTCAGGAACTGTGCCGTGATATCGCTCTGCTTGGCCCCCAG
>JAYTAK010000013.1:0-2251 GCA_043737515.1 Candidatus Kuenenia sp.
TTCATGATGAAAAAGACCGCATCTCATGGAAGTGATGTTGCGGAAGATTCTGATGAGCACGGCGATTCCGCCGTTGTGGACGACGAACATACCACGTCGGACTCGACCGCAGGGGAAACTGCAGCGTCGCACGTCCAGACTGCTGACGCTTCGTCGCACGGCGGAGGTCACGCGACAGCGTCAGACTCACATGCTCCGGCAGAAGGTCACAGTGATCAGCAGCTTCCGGTCGCAGTCCGCAGTTCGCCCATGAGCGTTGAAGAGATCGTCCGGATGGGTTTGAGTCTTAAGTCGCGTGACGAAGTACTGCGGCAGCGAGAATCGTCTTTGAAAGATGCTGAATCTCAGCATCGCCTCATTCAGACGGATGTGGAAGGCGCTCAGCAGGAAGTGGAACACCTGCTGACCCAGGCCAACGATCAACGCGCGGCGATTGAAGAACTGGTGGCACGGATGAACGCTCAAAAAGACGCGGTCACCAACGAAAGGCTGGCCATCGCCAGTGAGAAGCAGCAGTTGCAGGTCGATCGCGAAACGCTCGATGCCGATCGCAGACAACTGGAGGCTCAGAAAACCGCACTGGCGGATAGCGAAACCGATCTGCAGCTCAAACGCAAGGAACTCGAAAACGACCGACTGGCGTTTGACAGCGACCGTACCAAAATCCGGGTCGATGGCGAAAAACTGGTCAAGGATCGTGAAAAATGGGTGGCGGAAGTCGAACACACGAACTCGGAAAAACAGTTGCTTGCTGAAGAGAAGGAACAAATCCGCGTGGAACGTGAAAAACTCGAACAGGATAAGCGGCTGCTGGCCAGCACGCCCGGAGCGGCGGCGCTGCCTTCACAGAAGAAGCCGGTTGACGCGATCTCCACGAAACAGAATCTCAAAGAACTTACGGAGATGTTTGAAGGCATGAGTCCCGAGGTCGCTGCAAAAACGATCAAAGAGCTGTCCCTGAATGGCGAAACAGACATGGTGGTCGATGTGCTGGTGCTGCTGGAACAGCGTAAAGCGTCCGCCATTCTCGACGCCATCGCGGACGAAAAGCTCGTGGGTGAGTTTCTGGTGAAGATTAACAGTCGCAACAGTCAGCCGAAGGCCGCGAAGCAGTAATATGGCGTTCATGGCGGGTGAAACGCATACGTCCGATGTGTCCTATGGGACTTATGGGAAGTATGTGAATGATGGGATTTAGATTGCTTTCTCTTCACCAGCGGTCCACTTTCGATCGGATCAAATGTTATGGACACACTCAATGTTGTTGAAATCGGTCAGGATTTCCTGCTTACCGCGATGTGGCTTTCCGGCCCGGCGATTCTTGTCAGTCTCGTCGTCGGCCTGATGGTCAGTCTGGCTCAGACAATCACCAGCGTGCAGGAGCAGACGCTGTCGTTCGCTCCTCGCATTGTCGCAGTCGGAGTGGTGATGCTGCTGACGTTGCCGTGGATGCTGCAACAGTCGTCTGCGTTTACGATCAGGATGATGGAGCGACTGCTGCAGGTGACACAATGAACGATGCAGGCAACGCAGTCATCGAAGCGATGATCATGGCCTCGCTGCTGATTTTTTTTCGAGTCAGTGCGTTCATCGCGTTTCTGCCGCCCTTAAACGGCCAGGGAGTGCCGAGCACGGTTAAAATCGGATTGTCCGTGGCAATCACATATCTGCTGGCATGTCGCCACGCCCCGCTTCTGGCGATGTCGCTGAATATGTCAGCCAGCGACGCCGGAGGCTGGCTGGAACTGGCATTTCTGGGGCTTCGCGAGACGGCGCTGGGGGCGGGTCTGGCATGGCTCTTCAGTCTGTGTCTGGTGCCCGTGCGGATCGCCGGTGCCTGGATTGCACAGGAAATGGGGCTCACACTGGGCGGGCTTTCGTCACCGATGGACCAACAGCCGAGCAATGTGATCTCAACGATGCTGGAAGCTGTCAGTATTATCCTGTTCTTTGTGCTGGATCTGCATCATTTCATGTTCTATTCCCTGGGACAGTCGTTCGTCCTTCGTCCGGCGGCCGGTGCGTGGTCCATGCCGTCGTGGAACACGGTCGTCTTCAGTGTGACACATGCCGTCGATGATGGTTTTCTGATCGTCGCGCCGATCGGGATCCTGCTCTTCGTCGTCTCGCTCACGATTCTGATCACCATGCGCACGGCACCGCAGTTCAACTTCATGTCGTATGGCATGACGCTGCGACTGGCGGCGGGACTGTGTGGATTGATCATGTTCCTGCCGGAAATCTGCGGCGC
>JAYTAK010000014.1:0-5223 GCA_043737515.1 Candidatus Kuenenia sp.
GTCAATCCCCTGATTGACCGCGTGGACACTGCAAAAATCAGGGGACTTACGTCCCCCGCTCGCCGAACGCAGCCTCAGTCCAACCCGCGTGAAGTATAACAGTCAGCCGCAGGCGTACTCGTACTCTCCGTTTTGCGTACGCCTGCGGCTGACGGTTAAACGAGTTTTGCCAAATAACTTGTACATCAGTGCCTATATCACGTTTGTGGATCAAGTTCCAAATTACCTTGCCACAGGCATTGCTCCCAGCCATTTCCAGCATTTTCTCCGGGGTCTCGATGAATCCGGCTCTGCAAACGCAGGGAGTTTGGTTTTACTGAGAAGATTTCCGCAAAGCGACAGATGTCCGCCGACGGAACAGCAGATGTCCGCCGACGGAGCGGCGGACCTACGTAGGCGATCCGCTCCGTCGGCTCGCACCAAGACACGGCGGCGAGGCCAAACGTTTTGGCCGTTATGCTGATTTGTTCAACATTCATGGGTCGCACCTGGCAAGTAAATTTCGCCAAATCTGTGGAGAACAAACCAGTGAACGAAGTATTATCCTGCGAGATCCAATACTCTGATGAGGCAAACGCCGGGTTGCGGTGAACGGGTAACGACATGGACTCCTGACTGACTGGGCAATGGGCGATGGTGGATTCGCAAACGACAGTGCTGGTGGCGGAAGACAGCCGGACTCAATCCGTTTTGTTCCGTTCGCTGCTCGAAAAGGCCGGTTACCGCGCCGTGATGGCAGTCAACGGTCGCGAAGCGCTGGAAATGATCCGGAACATGCCTCCGGATGTTGTGATCAGTGACCTCAACATGCCGGAAATGAACGGACTTGAACTTGTTGAAGCCGTCCATGCAGATTTTCCATCCATCCCGGTGATTCTGGCGACGGGCGTCGGCAGTGAAGAAATCGCGGCCGAGGCGCTGCGGAAAGGCGCGGCGAGTTATGTTCCGAAACGCAATCTGAAAGACCTGATCCCTACGCTGCAGCGGCTGCTCGCGGTGGCACATGCAGATCGAGCCAATGCGCAACTGTCTGCCTGTGCGATTCTGAGCGAAGTTCAGTTTATTCTGCCGAACGAAGGCTCGCTCGTGGCTCCGTTGGTAGCGCAGATCAAACGCATGGTCGAACGTTTCAACCTGCGCGACAGCAGCGGTGCGATGCGCGTGGCGATGGCACTGGACGAAGCGCTGCAAAATGCAATTCTGCATGGCAACCTTGAAGTGTCATCCGCGCTGCGTGAAGGCGATGATGCAAATGCCTTCTATGCTCTGGCCTCGGAACGCCGACTGCAATCGCCGTTCAAAGACCGTAAAGTCTATGTGCGTGCTGTCACGTCCAGGGACAGGGCGGAAATTACGATTCGAGACGAGGGGCCGGGATTTGATCCTTCGAAGATCCCCGATCCGACAGATCCCGCGTATCTCGATCGTCCCTGCGGTCGCGGGCTGTGGCTGATTCATGCCTTCATTGATGAAGTGCGTCACAACGCGACAGGCAATGAGATCACGATGATCCTTCGCAAGCAGTCGGAGACGGAGGCGGAGTGATGGCGATTCACGAGTCATTCCGCATCATGCTGGTCGAAGACAGTGCGACATCTGCAGAACTGGCAAAAAGCTGGCTGGAAGACGGACTCGGGACTGAGTTTATTCTGCATCGCGCCGAACAATTGTCGTCGGCGCTGGAGTTGCTGCAACAGAAAGCAGTTGACCTGACGATTCTGGATTTGAATCTGCCCGATAGTCTGGGGCTGGATACGTTTCGAGCCATTTATACGCAGGACCGCAATGTGCCGATCGTGATTCTGAGCAGCGAAATGGACGAAGGACTCGCGCTGGAAGCCGTTCGTCTGGGGGCTCAGGATTATGTCGTCAAAGACAACCGCATCAGGAATCCGCTTGCCCGTCCGGTGCTTTTTGCGTGGGAACGTGTCCAGAGGTATCGCGCCGAAGCAGCTCTGCGCGAGAACAATCAACAGCTTCAGGTCGCGCGGTCGGTGCAGCAGTATCTGCTGCCGGATGGTCCGCCGATGCTGCCGGGTTTCGACATTGCGTGTCGCTGTGAACCGGCAGACCTGATCGGCGGCGACTACTACGACTTTATTCCATTAAGTGATGGTTCTGTGGGACTGGCTATCGCGGATGTGAGCGGACATGGCACTGCGGCTGCGTTGCTGATGGTGGAGGTCCGGGCCACGCTCCGCGCCCTGGTGGGGCAGGGACTGGATCTCAGCGAAATTATGCACGTCACGAATGAACTGCTGACTCCGGATCTGGACTACAATTTTGTGACTGCTTTTTTTGGTGTGCTGCAGCCGGAGGCTCGCGTCCTGCGTTATGGCAGCGCGGGACATCCGGCGGTATTGATCCATGCTGACGGAGTCGTTCATCATCTCGATGCGCATACACCGCCGCTGGGTGTGCATGTCGGCCGGGGCTTAGTCTCGGATGAGATCAAACTGCGTGATGGCGATGTGTTGGTGCTCTACACAGACGGCCTGGTAGAACGCCTGAACGTGCGCAACGGGCTGTTCGGCCTGAACCGCATGCTTGAGGTGCTCAGGTGCAGTCAGCATCTGACGGCGGTGGAGATCCTCGAACGTATTCTTTTAGCTGTGCGGGATTTCGCCGGTATCATGCCTCAGGCTGATGACGAGACATTGGTGATCGTCAAGGTCGGGAGTACATATTGATGGACATGCAGCAACTTCGGCAGCGATTGATGCCCATTTTTCTGGAGGAGTTGCAGGAATGTGTTGGCGACCTGCAGCGTCATGTTCAGTCTTTACAGCAAGACCCTGAGCAGTTGGTCCGTGAGATGCTGGTCAATGAACTCTACCGCGCCGTCCACAAGATCAAGGGTGCCGCGAATGCTGCCGGGGTGGGCCCGGTCGAACAGTTGTGTCGTCAGATGCAGGAGATTCTGATTACGGTTCGTGACGGTCAGCGACCGATGGACGACCGCCTGCTCACGCAATTCGCTGAGGCCATTCGCTTCCTCGACGATTGTGCCGCACGACTGCGGGACGGAAGTGCCCTTGACTCTGCGCCTGCAATTTTTGCAGGACCGTAACGGGGGTTTCAGGAGTCAGTTTTCAGTTTCGGATTTCGGACGCTGATGTACGATTTTTCCGCCGAGCCATGTCTGATCCACCTGGATCGTCTTCACGTCGTCGAGACTGCAGGTCAGCAGGTCGCTGTCGAGCACAATGCAGTCCGCCAGCTTGCCGGGTTCCAGTGAACCTTTTTCTTTTTCCTCAAAGGTCAGCCAGGCATTGTTGATGGTGTAGAAGCGAATCGCATCTTCGCGGGACACGATTTGTTCCGGATGCAGAGGCTGATCGGTCCAGCGTGGCTGTCTGGTGAGCATGGTCCAGATGCCCAGAAACGGATTGTATGGGTTCACGGATCGCAGGCTGCCGATTTTCTGCATGTGGTCGGAACCGCCACCCACTTTGATATTTCGCTCGAACAGCGTCTTGTACGGCTGGAACCACGCCGTGCGTTCTTCGCCGAACTGATGCAGAAGAGTGCGTCCGTCGAGATGCAGCCAGATCGGTTGAATATCGGCCACGATTCCGAGTTGCTGCATCTGGTCGATCGCGCGGGGACTCATGAAGTTACAGTGTGTGATGCACGGGCGTTTGCCAAGGATCGAAAAGTCATCATTGACCCTGGCATAGGCATCGACCAATGCCTGCACCGCCCCGTCTCCGACCGCGTGCGCGGTGATCTGCAGGTCGTTCTCGAGGCACAACTTTGAAATCTGATACATGCGGTCAGGTTCAATGTTGAGCACGCCACGGTATTCCGGATCTGTGATCGAATACACGGAACTGACACCCCACGGCTGTTGCATCCACGCACTTCCCGTGAGCATTCCGCCATCAAGGAAAACTTTCACACCGCGCAGCCACAATTGATTGTCGTACGCATGCGCCGGGTGTTGTGCAGCCTTCAGGATCTGTTCGGCGACCTGATCCCACTCACCGGCAGGATTGACACCCCAGCACAGAAACGTACGACATGTGAGCTGGCCTTCCTGTTTGAGCGTGTCGAACAGCCGAACGTCCGTCTCATCCGCGCTGCGCTGCACGATACTGGTGATGCCGGCGGAGTTGTAATCGGAAAGAAGTTTTTGCAGTTGTGCCTTGCGTTCGTCAAATGTCGGGGTTTTGTCCGACGACTGCGGCTTTACAAAACGACCCGCCGCCCGAATGATCCCGTTCGGTTCACCGGTCGCCGGATCGGACTCGATTCTTCCCGGCTGTCCGTCGCTGATTCTGAAATCCCGATCGATGCCGCTCAGTTGCAACGCCAGCGAATTCAGCGCGGCATCAGGCCCCGTTCGAAAATACACAGGATGGTTCGGTGCCACCTGGTCCAGTTCGTAGCGCGTCGGAAATCGCTGATCGCGCAGACGGGTGATGAAGACCTGATTCAACACGATCCATTCGCCCTCCTTCACCACCTGAGTGCGTTGATGGACATACTTGAGGACATCGTCGATTGTCTGCAACTCGGGGATCGGATGATCGAATTCATAGACTGCGGCGCCGGTCGCATGGACGTGAGAATCAATCAGTCCGGGCAGCACCATGCGTCCGTTCAGCGGCACGGTTTGAGTTTCCGGACCAGCGAGTTTCAGGATTTCGTCATCTGTGCCCGTGGCCAGAATTCGGTCACCTCGGATCGCGATCGCCTCGTCGATTGTGAATTTCTCATCCACCAGAACCACGCGACCACCATGCAGAATGACGCTGGGTGCGTCATCCGCACCCGCGTTTTCGGCGACAACGCCGCAGCCTGCAACCGCGATCTGGATCAGGATAAACCGAAGCATGTGGCTGTACCCTTTTAAGAAAGTCTTTCGAATCGTGTTGCGGCATCATTTCTCGAGGTTTTCAAATGTTACCGGCGGCGGCATTTGAAGAGAACTGAAGGTGATGCGATGGAGCGAGGCCGGGGAACCGGGGCCAATCCGTCAATTTCCTCGCAGGATTTGCGCAAACGGTCAGTCCGGGTCCAGCGTATGACCGTCGTGCCGCCGTTCCGTGGAACCGGTCGAAACCGTCTTTTTTGTCGTCTCTGCCCATGAAACGCGGGCCAGAGGCACCTTTGTCTCCTTTGTTTTTGTGTGCGAAACGACTCGACATGTCAAACGACGCTGTGATTGAGATCCGCAACCTGTCCAAGATTTACCGCGACTTCTGGGGTCGCAAGAAG
>JAYTAK010000015.1:0-5221 GCA_043737515.1 Candidatus Kuenenia sp.
GCAGCCCAAACGCAAGTACTCCGGCAACGGACAACACGTTGCCACCGCAAAACTACTTGCCAGAAGAAATCATTGAATCTGCACCTTCACAGGGCTGGCCCCACCGGCCTCGTGCCAGTGGACCAAGGTTTGGCAACTAAAACGAAAAGAACGCAGGAGGTTGCTCCCCACCCGACCATGCGTCGGTGGAAGCCGGGTTTGAAAACTATGGCTGGTCCTGCGTCAGCGATACTGGCCACAAATCCGCGAAGTTTTCAAACCTGGCATCCACTGGCATGAAGCCAGTTGGGGGCCGGGAAAACAGTGGGGCGGTTCGTGTGGTAGTCGGCAAACCGGGTTTCCACCGGCATGAAGCCGGATGGGGAACACTGCATTCGGTTCAGCAAAACAATTCGCCCAGGAATTCAAATCTTCAACTCCAGCCACAGCATAAGAACAAAATGCAGAATCCCGCCTTTTTCGACGGACAGGATAGATCGCACCCCCTTTACACAGCCTCTGGCAGGCAACGACAACTCACGCGGCGCTGCTTACAACGAAAAAGCAGACCAGCGATCGTGGATCGCCATGCGGTCATTTTTTGACGAAGTGTTCGACACAACGGCGAAGTGATTCCAAAGAAGAAGCCCGGTTCTCTTGCAAGAACCGGGCTTTATGCACAATCCGCCAACAAGGAGATCCTTACTTTGGAATTCCGCCCTTGTCCGCTTTGCCTTCCACCGACGACACAAGTTCAATGTCAAAAACCAGGACTGAATTCGGGCCGATGCCTGGTGGACCATTTTCGCCGTAGGCCAGTTCGCTTGGAAGAAACAGTCGGTACTTCGCGCCGACTTTCATGAGTTGCAGCGCTTCGGTCCAGCCCTTGATGACCTGCGTCACACCGAATGATGCCGGCGTGTCATCTTCCGTCGGCTCTTCGCCTTCGTACGAATTGTCAAACACCGTGCCGTCGATCAGCTTGCCGCGATAGTGTGTGGAAACGGTGCTCGCGCGAGTCGGTACGGCACCGGTGCCTTCTTTCAGGACGATGTACTGCAGGCCGGACTTTGTAACTTTAACGCCTTCTTTGGCTTTGTTCTCTTCCAGAAATGCCTTGCCGGCTTCCAGGTTCTTTGCGGATTTTTCCTCGGCCTTCTTCTGCATTTCACCCTGCATGGCTTTGAAAGCCGCCTGAATCTCTTCCGCAGTCAAAACGGATTTTTCGCCCGCCAGCGCTGCTGCGATGCCGGCGGCGAGTGCCTCTGGATTTGGTTCAAGGCCTTGCTTCAGAATGTCTTTGCCAATGTTGTACCCGATGGCATAACTGGCCTTGTCGATGGTCGTTTCCAATTTTGGAGTTTCACTTTCTTTCGGAGCCGCATCCTGTGCAAGCACGGGAACGACTGTTGTCAGGAGCAGGAATAAGGCACTTGCACGCAATACCATGGGACCAACTTTCGAAGTTTCAATGTTCGGTTGGCCTGCATCCACGCGACGCAATCGCTCCGAAGACATTTGATTGATTAACACAACAGGCTGTTTTGCCGGCGAGATCGCATGACCGCAACTGGATAGCCCGTTTGAACTATGACGATTTGGCGAAAGGATGCCAATCGAACAACCGGAATTGAACCACGAACGGACGTGCCTTTTCAGGTTTTCACCATTCTTTGTTGGGTTTTGCTGCGTCTCAGATTTGAAATTTCCGCTGCATACTTCGTGCCTTGTTCGCCTCTACCGCGTGCGGTTGAGAATGGGACATGCGTTTAACCGCGTGCCCAGCGGGCCGCGCTCGCAGCGTCGCAGCGGAGCGACGGGCAAGAATGCCCATCGTACAGACGTCGCGGGCCCAGCGGGCCGCGCTCGCAGCGTCGCAGCGGATCGATGCCCGAGCGCGGGGCGTTGCCCACGCGGTTAAACGAACCAGCGCCGGTCAAGACGTCCGAAGCTGTAATAGGACGGAACAGCGATGCGTGCAGACAGAATCGTCAGCAATTCAGATTGGCTCGTACGATGCCGCGAGCCGTTGCTTTGCCACTTCCGGATTCATGTTGAACAGTGTGCGACCGGCGGTGGTCCAGGCGTTGTTTTGCCATTGGAACACGGCGCAGGCGTCGCGGATGCTGGAGACGGCGGCAACGTCTTCCATGTCACTGCCTTCGATGGCTTCAAATCGCAGGTTAATGGAAACCAGCAGATTCGGCTGCTTCGTCGTGCGATCGCGGAGCAGAACGTGACTTTCCAGCCAATCGCAGCTCAGCCACCGTAAACCGCGTGGAAGTCCGGTGGACGACGCCAGTTCAAAATACAGATGCTGCAGCGACGTACGTTGACGTTCATACTGCTGCAAAAGTTTGGCAGGGCTGGCGTGCGTGGGCAGCAGAATGCCACTGAGCGATTGAAACCACTTCAGAATCACGACCGCTTCACTTTCGTTTCCGTTGATCCGGACACATGAGAGTTCCCCCAGCTTTCCATATCGGAACGCTGGCGACAGATTGTAACGAAAGTTCGGATCATCATGGTTTTTCGAATCGAATCGGATCTGCCGAAAATCCGAAAATCCTGATAACGACGAAAAACTCAGTCCTGTCGGGGTTAGTGGTTCTGAAACCAACGCCGGTCATCGTGATTCTGCAGATTGTTCTGCGGGCGGCGGTGACTTGTGCCCTGACCGGATGATAAACCGTAAACAACAATTTTCAGGGGAAGATCACATGAAATTCAGTTCAATCCGCAGTGGTGTCAGTGTGATGCTGGCGACGGTGATGCTGATCGGTTCGCCCGTGCTGGCATCCGAGGCGGTTGTTATCCGATCATCCGACTATCTGCTGGGACAGGAAGGCGTACTGGCGGGCAGTGTTGTCAATCACAGCGGCTTGCCGGTCGCCGGTTTACCAGTGCAGGTCCTGCATAAGGATCAAGTGATTGCCACAGCCGTGAGTGACGAAAAAGGCGAGTTCGCGGTGCAGAGCCTGCGTAACGGTCAGCATACCGTGAAACTCGGGGCGTCGCAGCAGTCAGTGCGGTTCTGGAGCAACACAGCAGCTCCACCAGCGGCGATGTCACGGATGGCGATCGTTGTCGATGAAGAAGTCGTACGCGGCCAGTGTGGCGAAAGCTGCGGTGAAGGTTGCGGCGAAGGGTTTGCCGGTCGCAAGCGCGGAGCCTGGGCACCTGCGTTGGGCATCCTGTTAATTGGCGGTGCCGTGGCCACAACGCTCGCACTCACACTCGACGACAATGACAACGCTGGCGTCGTCGCGAGTCCTTAGTACTTCGACCTCGACAAATACCAAAATTCCCCGAACGCCGATGGGTTTCCATCGGCGTTTTTTGCTGCGCTGACGGAGGAATCCGGAAAACCGTTAAAACCTGACTCATCGTTACCACCTGCAATATCCGATATTTCAGAAAGATCAGTCCATCCCGTCTATTCGGGAGAATCGCGCCACGGGTCAAACTCGACAGGCGCCTCCTGCAAGATGCGTTGCGTGAACGATTGGAAATTCACGCAGGGCAAATTCTGCTGCACGGATCGGATGGCTGTCTGGGGGTACTTTGAAAGCGAGTTTTTTCAAAGGAATGCGCCGGTGAAGCGTCACGGCTTGCTAGCAGCAGGGATTCTTGGGTCAGCGACCGCAGTCTGTCTGCTCTTAAATCGATACAACGGATTGTCCGCGTCTGAAGAAGAAGCACGCTCCTTCCGTCAGGCACTGGATCGTACTGAAACTTCCGACGTCGAGGACGTCGAGGACGGTTTTCGGATCAACTATTACGATGCCTCCTGGGCTCGCGTCCTGCAGGATCTGGCGAAGCATAACGAGCTGACGCTGGTCATGGACAAAGTCCCGCCCGGTCGCTTCGCACGGAAGGACAAGCGCAGTTACGATGTGGACGATGCCATTCGCATCCTCAACAGCGAACTGGAGTCGCAGGGCTATCGGTTGCTGCGTCAAAAACAGTTTCTGGTGGTGTTGAATCTGGACAAAGCGCGCACGGAGTACGCTCGTCCACGAATCGCGCAGGACATCGAAGCTGACGATGAACGATCGTCGGCGGTGGACAAACTGATCCGTTCAGCATCGGCATCGAGCACGATCGATGATGCCGGTGACGAAGGTCAGGCCACGCCGTTGTTGCCACCTGACCGCGACGATCATTTTCAACCAGCGCGAACCAATTCACGTCCGGCATCCGGTTTTGTGACCTCGCCTCGCACACGTCCGAGCCGCATTCGGCAGACGGCGGCTTCCGACGATCAGGTTCCGACGCTGGATGAGATCGGTACGCCGGTTAGACCGGTTTCAAAGTCAGCTCGAGTCGTCGCAGACGAGCAGTCGGAAACACCGGCGCAGGGGCCGATGGCGGTGAAAACTGTCGAGCTGGAAAACGCGAATGCCGCCGATCTGGCGCGCACACTTTACGTCGTGTTTGAAAAACGCGCAGAACTGCAGAAAGAAGGCATCGACGGGCTGCCGACGTTTTCGGTTTATGATCGAGCTGAAGATGGTTCCGCCAACAAAGCCTTGCCACCGCTCTTTCGCATCGGCATCGATCAGGAAACCAACCGGGTGCTGATCGAGGCACCGGCAGCGCGAATGACTCATTTGCAGACGCTGGTCACTGATCTCGATCAGGCGGTTCTCGCTGAGGGTCAGAAGACAGTTAAAGTGTTGCAGAACAATGGCATCAAGGCCGAGACCGCGAAACAACTGAGCGAACAGATTCATCAACTCGTCTCGATGACTGATGAGACTTCACCGGCGGCGGACAGCACAACTCCACGACAGGATCCGGCTACCGGCGACGACGCGGACCCGGCCATCAATCTGCGTGGCGAAGTCAATATCCAGGCCATGCAGGATATTGGTGTCCTGATTCTGAAAGGCAATGAGGACGATGTCGAGAAAGTGCAGGAGATCATCCGACGCCTGGAGAAGATGAGCGTTGGATCACTGCCTGCCATTCATGTGCTGACTCTTGAAAATATCGACTCTGAAGCATTCGCGACGCTGTTAACCAGCGTCTACGAGCAACTGACGGAACTTCGTCAGCGTGGCGGCACGGCGCGGAAGACCGCTTCTTTTCTTCCTGTGGTGCAGCCGAACGCAATCCTGATCATCTCATCTGAGATCGAACGAACGTCGATTCTGGAACTGGCGAAGGAACTCGATAAACCTCTAGCGCCGGACTTTGAATTTGAAGTCTTTGCATTGAAGAGTGCCATCGCGTCCCA
>JAYTAK010000016.1:0-5218 GCA_043737515.1 Candidatus Kuenenia sp.
AATCCGACTGGCGAGCGGGGTACGTAAGTGCCCTGATTTTCGCATCATTCGCGACAAATCAGGGGATTCACATCCCCCGCTCGCCTTAAGTCCACGCCATTGCCACTTTACCGCAGTCGTACAAGCACCGGCGGAAGCACAAAATCGCCTGGACTCCTGTAACGCGACTACGTAGATTCATGGTCAGTGCAGCTTCTTCGGTTCGAGTGATTGGAGCATGAAAATGTGGCGATTTGTTTTCACCAGCGTTCTTTTGACTGCACTTTGTTCGAATGTCGGCCTCGCCGCAGACTCGTTTCTGGAACGCTTCGCACTGGCGAGTGACCGGGAAGCGATTCTGAAGGAACTCATTCCCGGCACTCAGGAATACTACTACTTTCACTGTCTGCATTATCAGAACATGCAGCAGTATGACCGGGTGGATGAACTCCTGCAGAAGTGGATTGCCGTGCATACGGGCGGCGATCTGATCAACGAGATTCAATATCGGCAGGCCGTTCTGACCTACGAACGCAATCCTCAGAAGTCGCTGGAATTCATTCGCGATCATGTTGGGCTGACCTTCAATCATCAGAAGGACGTCCCGAATGCCGAACCGGATTTGCCGGAGGCGCTCGATCAAGACCTGATCTCGCGAGTACGCCTTCTGCAACAGGCCTATGCCGATCACACCAATTTGTCCGGCGTGACAATTCAGTCGTTCCCCTGGCTGATTGGCACTGAACTCAACACGGAACGCCGTCGGCACCTGCTCAGCCAACTGGATCGTCCGGACTTCCCCGGCCTTGCGAAATTGGTGGTCGATGATCTGAACTCGGAAAACAGCGGCGGATTTGGATCTCTGGCGATTCACCAGCGACTACTGCTCAGCCAGCTTCAGGAATGCGCAAAGCTGATGCCGACGCTGCTGGATCAGTCGGCATTTGTCAATATCTGGCTGCAGCGACTGGCTCCTGGAAACGATGTGAACACGAGTCAGGATGCCGCTGAGCGTGACTCGCATCTGACTCGCTTGTGGGACTTCGTCAAACTGCTTTCGCCCGCGCACAACTCGCTGAAAGCGCATGTCCTCTATCAGCGGCTGGATTTCAATCGGTCGAAGAATGACTACGACAAAGGGCTGTTCCTGGAATACATCAAACTGCCACGCCATGCGCCGTACATGAACGTCAAGTACATGGAGCAGCCGCTGTCACAGCAGTATCCGGCGGACCTGGCGGCGAATTATTCGCCTCTCACCCGACACCCGGTCATTGGCGACGACGAACCGCTGATTCGCGATTATCTGCACCGGCTGTTGCTTGACGCTGACAGCACGAAGGAGTTTCAACCGTACCTCAACGATACGTATCTGACACATCGCTTTGCCGAAACGAAGATCGTCAACGGGCTGGGAAATCCGGAACAATGGTATGCCTTGCTGCCACCGGCGGACTACCAGATCCTGCGAGACCGCGTCGATATTGATTTTTCCGCCACAAACAAGACGCTGTTTGCCGCGGATGAACCTGTCAGCATGGACGTATTCATCAAGAACGTTCCCACGCTGATTGTCAAAGTCTTTGAAATCAACACCGCTAATTTCTACCGCGACTTCGATCGCGACGTCAACACGGACATCGATCTCGACGGTCTGGTGGCCAACAAGGAAGAAACGCTGACATACGAAGAAGCTCCGCTGCGACGCGTGCGGCGTCACTTTGAGTTTCCTCAATTGTCAAAACGCGGGACGTACGTCATCGACTTCATCGGCAATGGCCACAGCAGCCGCGCGCTGATACGCAAGGGGCAGCTCCGGTTTGTGGTGTCTACAACTCCCGCCGGGCAGCAGTTCAGGATCTTCGATGAACTCGGCAAACCGGCGGAAGCGCCGACGGTCACTCTCGGCGGTCAGAAATATGAAGCCGACAAGGATGGAAACATCCTTGTGCCGTATTCGACGGCCCCCGGTCGTCGGTCGGTGATCGTTTCGTCCGGCCAGTTCTCGTCGCTCGGCTACTTTCAGCACGATGCGGAAAACTACGAATTGCGAGCTGGCATTCTGATCGATCGCCAGTCCCTGCTGCGGCTTCGGAAGGCGAAAGTCATTGTCAGACCGCAACTGCTGCTGAATGGCACTCCGGTTTCGCTCAAGGTGCTCAAGAACGTCCGGCTGACGCTGACATCGATGAATCTGGACGAAATCTCAACGACGGTCACGGTCCCGGATTTCGTGCTGGCGGAAGATCGCGAGGCGGAACACGAATTCCTGGTCCCCGATCGGCTGTCGTCCATGACATTTACGCTGACAGCACAAGTCAGAAACCAGAGCCAGGCGAAAGACGTGGACCTCAGCGTCGGCGACACCGTGGCGGTGAACGCAATCGACCGCACGGAAAAGATTGAATTCACCCACTTGTCCAAAGTCGATAACCGCTACATCGTCGATGTGCGCGGCCGCACGGGTGAACCGCTGAAGCATCGACCGGTGCAGTTGACGCTTCGCCACCGCGATTTCACTCGCGAAGTCATTGTGTCGCTGCGGTCGAATGGGAAAGGTCAGATTGATCTCGGTCCGCTGGCTGGCATCGTGTCGGTCAAGGCGCAGCTTGCCAACGGCGTCGAGCAGTCATGGCAGATCGGAACTGACCAAATCGATCAGTTTCGAGTGGTCCATGCCGCGGCGGGTTCGCTCGTTCGCGTGCCGTGTCTGCTTGCCAACGGGGCTCCTTCTCGCACAGACATTTCACTGTGCGAGTTGCGGGGCGGTGAATTCTTCGCTGACCGGTTTGATGCAATTCGCATCAAAGACGGCTTCGCAGAAATCAGCGATCTGCCCGCAGGTGACTACAGTCTGCTGTTGCGCGATTCGGGGCACCAGGTTCTGATTCGGATCACAGAAGGCAAACAGCTCGCCCATGTCCTGATCGGCAATTCACGAATTCTGGAACAGCGACGTCTTGCGCCGCTGCAGATCAGTTCGATTGAGGAAATCGACGGGAAGCTGAAGATCAAAGTGGAAAACGCCACGAAGCTGGCGCGTGTCCACATCTTCGCGAACACCTTTGTGCCCGCCATTTCGCACTTTGAGAAACTCAGCAGAACTCTGAATCCCGGAGTCCTGGTGCAGGAGCAGATTGACCCTCTGTCCGCTTATGCCCAGGGACGAAAGATCGGCGACGAATACCGCTATATTCTCGATCGACGGCTGGCAGAAAAATATCCCGGCAACATGAATGCCCGACCAGAAGTGCTGCTCAACCCCTGGGCTGTGCGCTCGACGGAAACGGAACGCCAGGACGCTGCGGCCGGTGATGACTTCGGGGCAAAGTCGGAGGCTCCGGCACCGGCGAGTGCCATGGACCCCGACGCGAAAGTCGCAGGAGGTCCACAGGGAGATTTCGCGAATCTCGACTTCATGGCTCAGCAGGCGATCGTCGCCACCAACCTGATCATTGACGAAAATGGTTTCGTGACGATTGATCTGGCAACCGTGGGAACTCACCAGCATCTGCATGTGGTCGCGATAGATCCGCTGAACACAGTGGAACGCAGTTTTTCGCTGCCTGATCGGTCCCCTCGAGTCATCGATCAGCGACTCGGTGAATCACTGCCAGTCGATCAGCACTTTTCTCAACAGAAGCAGATTGAAATTGTCGCTGCCGGGACCGAGTTTCAAATCCCGGACGTTACGACATCGCGATTCCAGGTGTACGATGATCTGGCAGGCGTCTATCAGCTTTATCGGTCGCTGCTGAACGATCCGAAGCTGGCTGAGTTCCGGTTCATCCTGACATGGCCGGATCTGGAGCCAGCTCGCAAGCAGGAGTTGTATTCTCAGTTTGCCTGCCACGAACTGAATTTCTTCCTTTCACAGCGTGACCCCGAGTTCTTTAATGACGTCGTCAAGCCGCATCTGGTTAACAAGCATGATAAGACCTTTCTGGATCACTGGCTGCTGGACGAAGACCTCAGCCAATATCTGACTCCTCGGCGTTATCAGCGACTGAATACGGTTGAGAAGGCCCTCCTGGCACGCCGCATCGCCGCCGAACGAGACGTGACTTCTCGGTTCATTCGTGAACAACTGGAACTCCTTCCTCCGGACATCGTACTGGAGGAATTGCTGTTCGGGACGGCGGTGAACGGAAAAGCCATGACATGGGATGACCCTATTCACATGGTGAGGGACAAGGACGGCAACGAGATGGCGTTCACGGAAGTGAATCTTGGTCGCATGAATCGATACGCCGTTCCAGGTCAAGCCGGTGGGGCTGGTTCAAGTCTTGGTGCCGGGGTGGAGCTGATGGAGAAAGGCAAGGCAAGTGAGGATCGAGCCGAAGAGGCGTCCGCAAGGGAAGAGAAGTCTGTTCCAGCCCTTCGAAAAAGCAAATTGGGTGACGACAAAGTCGCGTTCGAATCGCTGTATGCAGACAACCTCGGCGACCGGCAATTGAGTGAGCTGTTTCGCCAGACCGAGAAAACTCAGGAGTGGGCAGAAAACAATTACTACAAATTGCCAATTACCTTGCAGGACGCCAGCCTTGTCACCGTGAATGCGTTCTGGGCCGACTTTGCGTCGCACGATCCTGAAGGCGCGTTCTTTTCATCTCACCTGGCAGAAGCCTCACGCAACTTCACTGAAGTGATGTTTGCCTTGTCGTTGCTGGATCTGCCGTTCAAGGCCGGTGATCATCAGAAGGAACAAAAAGACGCAGCATGGAAGATCAAAGCCGCGACTCCTCTGGCCATTGTTCATGAACAGATCAAGCCGACGGACGGTATCGCCAAAGATCTGCCCATTCTGGTCAGCCAGAATTTCTTCAAACACGATGATCGGTATCGCACGGTCAACGGGCAGCGGCAGGACAAGTTTGTCTCCGAAGAATTTCTGCTGCACACGGTCTACGGATGCCAGATCGTGCTGACAAATCCCACGTCAGCGAATCAAAAACTGAATCTGCTGCTGCAGGTGCCTCAGGGGGCGCTCCCGGTTCTGAGCAGCCACTACACGCACAGTCAGCAAGTTGTGCTCGAACCGTACAAGACCAGTGCCATCGAGTACTACTTCTACTTCCCGCTGGCTGGCGAGTTTGCTCACTATCCTGTGAATGTGGCTCAGGAGCAGACACTGGTGACCAGCGCCGCACCGGTAAGATTCAAAGTGGTGGAACGACCGACGACGCAGGACACCGAATCGTGGGACTACGTCTCGCAGTACGCTTCGGCCGACGAAGTG
>JAYTAK010000017.1:0-2247 GCA_043737515.1 Candidatus Kuenenia sp.
TGCCATCCGCAGGAAACCCTTCAAGGCCGTTGTCCTGCGGATGGCAGAGCCGAACTGCGGATGAAGAACCAGCATGTTCGGCGTCGGGTTGGTAGCTTCTCAGGAAAACCAAACTCTCAACGCTTGCTGAACAGAATAAAAAGTATTTCTTGCTCCCATTTTTCTGTCATCAATTTTTTGTCTTCTGTGTTTCTGAGTCCCGCTGAATAACCAACCGATACGGATGCGCTGGACCGCCGTGATCGTGGGCGTCCTGGAGACTGATGAAATACTTCCCGACCGCCAGTTCCGCAGTGATGTGAGAATCGGTCGCGTCGTCATGATCATCGTTCACCGCCACAATGTTGCCACGATGATCAAACAACGTCAGCAGGCTGTCCAGACCCGAACCATGACGTCGAGCCAGGACGTCGATCTTGACGCTGTGCGGATCGGCAATGTCGAACGAGAACACATCGACGTTCTTGTCGCCGTGGATTTGTCCATCGACCGCATGCGGAATCTGAATCGCCTGCGCCTGCTGAAAACCATCGTTCGGTTCATTGTCAGTGACAAGCGGATGGACGCTGCCGATCAGCAGCTTATGCGGTAGACTTTCCCCCGTCGGTGAGACCACCGTCAGAGTCGCGTCACCCGGCTCGACACCTTGAACGACCGTCACTTCGAGTTCCATCTGGGTATCGCCGATCTGCTTCGCATCCTGTCCGTTTGGAACGGCGACGCTGGCGGCAGACAGAACTTTGAACGAAACCTGCGGACTGGACGACCGCACTTCTGTGGCGGTATTCAGTGTCCAGCCTCGGACTACCATTTTCGTCGTGGCACTCACAGGCACGGCCAGCGGGGCGCACATTGCGACTCGCGGCGGTTCCGCTTTCTTCTCGGCGTCCTGACCCCGCGCAGCACTGACATAGAGCAGGCTGATCATCGCCAGCACGCAGTATGCTCGACGATTTACCGACAGCAAAAGGGCCTTAGATCCTGTCTTCTCAACAACTGTGCTTTTTGCGCGCATCTTTTCGGCCGTAGTTCTTTCGAGATTCGGATTTCGGATCTGCGGCTTCGCCGCGCTAGGCATACAATTCCTCAAGCAGCCGACCGTCGTCCAGAATTTCAACCGGGCGACCGTCCGGCGTGCGGAGTTGTTTGCGCGGATCGATCCCCAGCGAATCGAGGACGGTAAACGCGACATCGGCAGGATGAATCGGATTCTCCGTGACCTGCCCGCCGTCTTTGTCCGTGGCACCGATCACACGGCCCGGGACAACGCCCGCCCCGGCGAACAGCAGCGAAGCCGCAGGTGCCCAGTGATCGCGGCCGACATCTTTGTTGATCTTTGGAGATCGGCCAAATTCGCCCATAGCCAGGACCAGCGTGTCGTGCAGCAAGCCGCGTCCGTGCATGTCATCGATCAAAGCCGAGAAGCCTCGATCAAAGTCCGGCAGCATACGATCCAGTCCATCCCAGATCTTTGCGTGATGATCCCAACCACCGCTGTTGACGGTGACAAACGTGACACCTCGTTCGACAAGCCGCCGCGCGAGCAGACAGCTTTGACCAAACGTCGTGCGGCCGTATCGATTACGCAGCTTCTCGTCTTCCTTATCGATCGCAAATGCATCTCTCGCTTCGCCGGACAGGACCATTTCTGTGGCCCGCTGCTGAAACTGGTCAAAGGCCTTGATCTGATCATTTCCTTCGACCCGTTCCGCCAGGCCGTCCACTGTCTTCAGCAGTGATTGTCGTCGCTGGGCTCGCAGTTCCGTCAATGGTTCTGCCTGCGACACATCCCGCACGCGGTAGCCTTCCTGATTCGGGTCACCGACTTTGAACGATTCATAGCGGCCGCCGAGGAAAGCGCTTTTACCGAGTTCCCAGGTGAACGACGGGTTCCGCGGGATGGCAGCATAGGGCGGCAGCGTGCCGGGGAATCCGCTTTCGTGAGCTGCGACAGCTCCCATCGCAGGCCAGTCGCCGAATGCAGAACCAAATCGTCCCGACATCACCCAGTTCGTCGCTGTTTCGTGGTGGTCGTTGTTATGACTGCCGCTGCGCACCAGACAGACTTTGTCCATCGTCTGAGCCATCATAGGCAGCAGTTGGCCGACAGCTAAACCGGTCACATTGGTGGAGATCGTGTGATACTTGCCGCGTATTTCTTCACTCGCATCCGGCTTTGGATCGAAGCTGTCGTGATGCGACATGCCTCCACCCAGATAGACCAGGATTACGGATTTTGCCCGGTGG
>JAYTAK010000018.1:0-11966 GCA_043737515.1 Candidatus Kuenenia sp.
GGCCAGCATTCGAATCCAGCGCCCATGCGCATCGGGGACGCGGCGGATGATCTCTCCGCTGTCCGCATTCCACCAGATCAGCGAGCAGTCGTAACTTCCAGATACAAGGCTCTCACCGCAACGAACCAAACCCATGACGTAGCTGGTGTGTCCGTTCGCCCCCACCGCCGATGGCTCGATTTTCTCAGCCGACAGATTCACCTTGAGAATCGAAAAATCCGAGAGCCCGGCGTAAATCAACGACTTGTCTGATCCAGTTGCCAGACAGAATCCAATCCCGGGCAGCGAGAACGTCTTCAGCACTTTGACGGCATTCGGCAAAGTCGCTGCTGTGGATTCGGCAGTTTGCGGCTCGGTGCTGGTCGGCGTGTTGTTCTCGTCCATTTGTTCTTCCAGGCGGATGATCGTTGACAGAATAAAGATGTGTGAGCTGAGGGTATTTCAATTGGGTGGAATCATTTCCGTGAGCGGTGAGGCTTTTTTTTCGGTCGAGCGCTGTTACGAATGCGAGTCGCGGAGCGACATCGCCTACGTAGCTCAGTCGCTCCGCGACTGTGATTCATAGGAGACAACATGGCGATCCCTTTACGGTTGAATGATGTCCAACGCCCCCCGCGCGTTGATTCCACTAACTCAACACTTCCAAAATCGGCTTCGCGCCAAAATCAGCGAGCGGTACAGGTCTTGCGCCAACGGTGTATTCATGCTTGTAGTCGATACCGAGCGCGGACAGGATCGTAGCGAACAAGTCCGCAGATGACGCTTCGCCTTCGACCACGGTATGGCCTTCGGGATCGGTCTTGCCGTACGCCACGCCGCCCTTGATTCCAAGTCCCGACAGGCTGCAGCTCCACGCACTCGCAAAATGATCACGGCCCAGACTGGAATTGATCTGCGGCGTTCTTCCGAACTCGCCCAGCGTAATTACCAGCGTATTCTTCAGCAGGCCGCGTTGTTCCAGATCATCCAGCAGCACGGACATCGAATGATCCAGATCCGCACACAATTCCTGATGAGTCTCAAAATTCTGCCCATGACTGTCCCACCACGCGCGGGCCACTTTGACGAAGGGCACGCCAGCTTCGACCAGGCGGCGAGCGATCAGGCACTGATGACCAAACTGCGTCGGCCCGTAACGCGACTGCACGTCCGCCGGCTCCTGAGTGATGTCGAACAATTCCGCGCTCGCCATCAATCCATTGACGCGTTGATAGGCCGAATTCTGGCTGTCCACCGTGTGACTTCTGCGAGAAGCGGCAAAGCGCCGGCCCAATGCGTCCCGCAAAGCGGCACGGTCCTGATGATCGATTTCGGAAACTGTCTCAAGCCGGGCGATGTTCGGCGGGATCATGCTTTCGGACAGAAACATCGGGGCATATCGGGCTCCCAGAAATCCGCTGGTCCCCTTGCGCCGGCCTTCGGTGGACGTATACAGCGACACATAATCCGGAACCTTGCTTTCCAATCGTCCCAATTCCCTTGCAACGACAGCGCCAAGGTCCGGGTAGAGAATACTGGGATCCTTCAGTCGTCCGGTTTCCATCAGGTCAGCACCACGTCCATGGTCCGCAATCTTCGTGTTCAGAGACCGAATGATTGCCGTATGCTGCATCCGCTGCGCAAGTTCCGGAAGCAGCTCGCTGATGTGGACTCCGGTCGCGTTCGTCTGGATCGCGCGAAATGGCCCGCCGGTTTTCGCGCCGGGCTTGGGATCCCAGGTCTCGAACTGACTGGCACCTCCAGCAAGCCATAACAGGATGACGCGTTTGTCCTGTTTCCTGAGTTCACCGGCGACTTCTTCCGATCGCAGCGCATGAATCTGGCCCATGTCGGATGCGAAACATCCAGCGACCGTGACAGCCCCGGCGGCACGCATCGCGCCGTCAGACAGAAAGCCGCGGCGCGAGACCATGTGATGAGCCGGAATGCAGATGCCGGATTTTGATGTTCGGGACATGAGAAATCCTTAGTTCAATAATTAAATCGAAATTCAGGGCCTGCGAGGATCGCCCAGAGAAGCTGCTTCTGGGATTCGTCTTTTTTGTCCGGGACACGCTCCAGCCAGGCCATGGCTGAAGCAAGTTCGTCAGGTTGTGGTGTGCGATTCAGAACCGCCAGCCAGAGTTGTTTCACCCTCTCTGACGTGTCATCGATCTTTTTTAACTGCCCGAGCAATCGGTCATCCGAATCCCGCAGGAGGTCATCCTGCACCCGACTGCTGTTGCTGAACAACAAGGCCTCATCGACGGCGATCTGAAAGTTTTCCCCCGGCTGTTCAAATTCACGTACCCAGCCATTGGCTTGATTTTCAAGCTCCGTACGTCGCTTCATCCATTCTTCGGCATTTTCAAGTGCCGGCCATTGTTCCGGGTTGCGGATCACGACATGCAGCGAGGCTCCCAGTTGCCGTGGGGTCAGCGGACGCGTTTGAGCCAACGCAAACGTGCTCGGGGCGGGCGGCTCTGATCCCGATGACCATTCGCTCGACCGCCCATACGCTTCGCTTAACACAATGCCCTGAATCAATCGTCGCAGATCGTAGCCGTGCGAGACCATATCGGTGGTGAGCCATTCGAGGAGTTGCGGATGGCTGGGCGCATTTCCGCTGTGCATCTGATCCGGCGGATTGACCAGTCCGGTTCCCAGCAGTCGAGCCCAGATGCGATTGACGATATTTTTGGCGAAGAAGCGATCTTTCGTATCGCGCAGCGCCAGTTCGACAAGCTCATCACGCGGCCGAAATTCAGGGACGACGATTTCCGCTTCCGCGTCTTCGTGTTCCAGCTTTCGGACACGCTCCTCAAGTTGTTTTCGTTCTTCGTCCGCCATCTGCGGAGTGCGATCTGCCACAACTTCGCCGGTCAGAAACATGAACGCCGCCGTTTTGCTCTCACCGCCGACGGTGGCAAACTTAACTTCGCCAAACGGACGTTCGGCGACAGAGTTGGTTTTTCGCGTTTGATACGTTCGCTGAAAGAACGCCTGCATCCCGTAAAAGTGATCCTGTTTCCAGTCAGCCACCAATGGATGATCATGACATTTTGCGCAACTGATGTTGACGCCGAAAAACAGAATTGCAGTATCGTTGGTCAGATCATCCAGCTCACGCACGCGACTTCTGAGAAACTGCCCGGCACCTTTCTCCTGGCCGTCCGAGACCGCTGCCTTCATGATTTCACGGAAGACAGTGTCCCATGCGCGTCGCCCCTGGACCGCAGTCAGCAGGTAGTCGCGAAACTCATCGTTGTACGGCTGGTTGGGGAGAAGTGTTTCATCCAGCCAGTTGCGTTGATGCAAATCGAAGTCCGGTGAATTCATCAACCGATCGACAAGCAGACGGCGACGATCAGGAACTGGCTGGTTCATGAACCAGTCTCGTTCTACCGGCGTCGGCACCCGTCCGGCAAGGTCCAGAGTTGTACGTCGCAACAGCGTCAAATCGTCGGCAGGCTCAACGGCGGCAACTCCGCTTGTCAGCAGATGCTGCTGAACGTAATGATCAATGACATGGGTGATTTCAGTGTCAACGGGAAGCAGGTCGTCTGCGTTTGCGACAATACTTCCGCACAACGCAATGAATACCAAGTGGCATCGACAGAACATCCCCAGATGCGACGGCATGAGTGACATTTCCGGGATTATAAGGAGGGATTTGAGCAGGCGGGCTGGCAACCAGCAGTCGTAGCCGTTTCGGCAGGCATTCGACCAATGATCGATCTGGTGCTGAAAATAGCAGGCTGAGGACGCCAGCACAATGAATAATCCTGACGCAGGCTCCTCGCCTCAGCAGATCCTGCCTTGTGATGCCCGTTCACTTGCCTGCGACGCCGCAGTACTCGATAATCCCGCCGCACTGCCGATCAAGTTCGTCAGGGTTCAAGTTCGTCTCTCTGAAGTTAAGGTAAGTGACCATGAAGCTGTTTTGTTCTCTGTTGTTTATGGGAGTAATACTGATGACATCGCCCGCTAATGGCGAGATTCCTGTGGCTGGACCTTTTGGTAAAACTAAGGATGGCCACGCCGTGGACGTCTACACCTTGAAGAGCGGCAACGGACTGACCGCCAAAATCATGACCCGCGGGGCGACGCTCGTGCAATTGCTCGTGCCGGACAAGAACGGAAAGTCGGACGACGTTGTGCTGGGATTTGATGACGTCGCCGGTTACGAATCGGAAGACAATCAGTACTTTGGAACCACCACCGGACGTGTCTGCAATCGTATCGCGAAAGGCAAATTCTCGCTCGATGGCAAAGAATACACGCTGGCCATCAATAACGAACCCAACCATCTTCATGGCGGCGTTGAACGCAGTCTGGACAAGGTTGTGTGGACGGCAAAGCCGTTTTCCAACGACAAAGGCCAGGGTGTCAAATTCACCTACACCAGCCCTGACGGCGAAGAAGGCTATCCTGGCGATTTGAACATCACGGTAAACTACTTTGTTCCGACGGAAGGCAATTCGATTTCCATTTCGTACACGGCGACGACCAACAAGGCGACTCCGGTGAACCTCACAAATCATTCGTATTTCAATCTCAGTGGTGAAGGCAGCCCGACGGTACTGGATCACATGCTGCGTCTGAATGCAGACAAATACACACCGACTGATGACACCATGATCCCGACGGGCAGGATCGAACCTGTTGAAGGCACGGACCTCGATTTCCGCAAACGCACAAAGATTGGCAAGCGCATCGAATCGATTGGTGCCACGGCGGCAATTGGATACGACCACAACTTTGTGCTGAATGAAAAAGACGCCGACTCTACGCTCAATCTTGCTGCCGCGCTGATTGATCCGGCGTCAGGGCGCATTCTGCGTGTCTCCACCAGCGAGCCTGGCATTCAGTTTTACTCGGGCAATTTCCTGAAAGGCCAGAAAGGCAAAGGCGGCAAGACCTACGCTCATCGCAGCGCGATGTGTCTTGAAACTCAGCACTATCCGGATTCGGTGAACCATCCCAACTTCCCGACGACCATCCTGAAACCAGGTGAGACCTTCGAATCCCGCACCGTGTTTACCTTTGGCATTGATGAACCAAAGCAGGACGATGCGGCGAAGTAGAGACGCGGTAAGTTCTGGAAGCCTGGTCCAAAGCTGCGATTCCTGTAGCCTGGACATTCATGTCCGAGTTTTTGGCCAACCACCACGGCGTTGTCGAGCGGTTGTCACGGCACAAAAACCTTCGCTTCGGCCGTGTATCATGGTCATACGACGGACATGAATGTCCATCCTGCACAGGAAATGAGGTTCACCATGGTTGGTAAGCCAGTGCCCCCGAAGCCAGTGCCCCCGAATCGCTTGCCGTCGCACTTCTCTGACTTCGGGATTGAGCCGAATGCGGTAATCTTAACGCCCACTTGCCTGCGAACTCCCGAGGCACAACGCCACTTTTCCTAATCAATTTCACCCACAGATTCGGCAAACGAGTTCTTGATTAAGGACGAAAGTCAGTGCAAGTGGCGTTAAACGATCTCATTCTCGTCACCGGAGCGACTGGCCTCGTTGGCAGTCACGTCGCTGAGCAGGCAGTGCAGCGAGGCTGGCGCGTACGAGCACTGGTCAGACCAAATGCGGACGTGAGTTTCCTGCGCGGACTGAATGTGGAATTAGTCCACGGTGATCTGGATCAGCCGGAATCATTGAAGTCTGCGTGCGACGGCGTGAAGATCGTGATCCACTGTGCCGCGAAAGTCGGTGACTGGGGACGCACGGATGAGTATCGTCGAATCAACGTCACGGGAACCCGATCACTGCTGGAAGCCGCTCTGGCCACAAGGACACTAAAGCGATGGGTGCAGATCAGTTCGCTCGGTGTCTATGAAGGCAAAGATCACTACGGCACCGATGAAGCGACAGCTCCCTGCACAACCGGGATCGATGGCTATACGCTCACAAAGGTGGAGTCCGAGCTGCTCGTCTGCGACTACATTCGCGATCGCAAATTGCCAGCCGTTGTCCTGCGACCGGGTTTTATTTACGGGCCGCGTGATCGCACCGTCCTGCCAAAGCTTACAGAGCGTCTGCGATCCGGAAAGTTTGCGTTTCTCGGTTCGCCGGAGAAGCTGATGAACAACACCTGGATCGGCAATCTCTGCGAAGCCATCTGGCTGGCGATCGAACGTGACGACATCGTGGGAGAAGTGTTCAACATCCGCGACCCGCGCGCTGTTACGAAACGCGAATTTATCGATACGGTTTGTGATGCTGCCGGAATTGCCAGGCCGACAAAGATCGTTCCACTGCCCATTGCCAAATTCCTGGCCAAAGCAATGGAGGCCACCTGGAAACTGCTCCGCAAAAACGACGCCCCGCTCCTGAACAACGCTCGTATCAAGTTTCTCGGCCTGAACCTGGATTACAGTATCGATAAGGCCGTTCGTCAACTTGGCTACGCACCATCAACGGACTTCCGCGATGCCATGCCTCGCAGCATCGGACAGCGCGATTGAACTGAATGCTGAATCTTGGCGCGGGCTTCGCCCGCAACCCAATTAGCCGTAGGGCGCTAGCCCCGGTTATGGGACGCACGAACCGGGGCTAGCGCCCTGCGGCTGATCGCGATAAATCTTCTCAGTAAAACAAAATTCTCAACGTTTGCTGAGCAGAGCAGATCGCCAGGGGACAGCAAAATGGGGCCATGAATCGTAACTATTCCTTCGCCCTTTAATCCTCTGACGTATCTACTGTCGTCCCACTTTTTGTGGTGAGTCGCCGCAATGATCGACGCAGGTTACATTTCGTCGTATAAGCACATCCTCGCCGCGAACATCGACAAGAGTGAGCAGATTTTCCCGAAATCTGCTTCGTTTAACCGCGTGGGCATCGCCCCGCGCTTCGTATTTCAAATCTCAAATCTCAAATACGAAATTTCAATTAGAATAATCGCGGCCCGATCGGCACTCGGTTAAACGAGCGGTCCCCTCCACTGGAACTCGGCACGGAGGCGGCAAATAGGACTGCCGTGCTGACGTCCCTAATTCAGAACTCTCTCAGGAGCAGGTCCTGCCGAATCAAACGCAACTCGAACAGATTGAACTTGCAGAACTCACACAGACGTTGGACGTGGGTCGAGTCGCCGGTGATCCGTTCAAGTTGTCGGTCGCAGATCGGACGCTGCTGGATTCTCGATTGGCAGATTTGAAAGCGAAGGACTCGGCCACACTGACCTCTGCTGTCCTCAGATTGACGCGACGAGAATCAAGATGAATGCACTTTTGAGCCACTAGTTTCTGCTGGAATACAATTGTAAAGCATTTGAGCCAAATGAGTTACGCCGCGATAGCGATGAATGGCACAAAAAATGTTCTTATTGGAGTGCATGACATCAAGGTTTGATGTCGAGTGAAATCCCCATCAAGACGAAAGGTTTTGGCCATGAAGACGAACTGGACCCGCGGTTTGAGTCTCGTTGGCCTGCTGCTGGCATCGACTGCCACAACTCAGGCCAATGACATTGTCGATTTTCTGAATGCAATCAACGGTAACTCCGGGTGCCGCACCGCACCTGTGCCTGTGCAGCCGGTCGATGATCATGACCATGAACATGGTCACGGGGGAGTTCGGACTGCCAGCGAAAACAACGGTGCCTACGGACGTGAAACGCCATACGGTAGTCCTCGCATTCGTCGGTCGCCGGTGAGTACAGTTAATCTGCGTACACAGCAGCACGTTGCTCCGCCAACGCGCAGCAGAACGCAGATCCATTTGCGGTTTACTTCCAACGGCCAGAATAATTCGGGATACGCTCCGCCGCTTTATATTCCAGCACAACATCCCGTTGAGACGCTGCCTCCCGTGCAGTCGTACCCCACAAGGCCCGCGTATCCGGAGATTGCACCATTTCCATGTGCATTGGGTCATTTCACGAACTGCCAGGTCCCGCTGGCAACATGCATCAGGGTGGAAGACGAATGCAATATCGCTCCGAATGCAGTGCCCATGGTGATCGCCGTGCGTGACCCGAATATGTGTGTGCATGAAACTCAGGAACGCCTGGTCTATGTGCAGATCTTCGTTCCACCGTGCCCGCTGCGGGATCTGCGAGTTTCGCCGTGCCGCTCTCGCATCAGCCTGGACTACGGCCAGTATGAAGTGGACATCAAGTCTGCTAACGGCCTGATTGTCATCGACTACGACAACTGAGTCGCGGTAGGCTGACCGCGCCTCGGTGGAGTGAATTCGACGAGTGCCAGGCTTCCAGCCTGGCATTCGTTGTAAAAACTCCAGAGGTTTTGAGCAGCAATGACAAGCTGGAAGCTTATCCCACGCGAATTATTCAGGAAGCGTCGCGGTGCGGCGACGGAATCGGTATCATGGCATTTCGCTTTTGAATACCGATTTCCGGAGTCTGTCTGATGTGGAATCTTGACGCGAGCTTAACCCGCAATCGAATCTCTTCTGCCGCATCAGTGGCTTTGCCGCCGTGTCTGGTGCGAGCCGACGGAGCGGCTTGCGTGCGTAGGTCCGACGCTCCGTCGGCGGACATCTGTAGCTCTGCGGAAATTTTCTCAGCAATATCAAACTCCCTGCGTGTGCTGAGCAGATCGCTGCTTATTTGTTGCGCGGCTCCATGGCTGTTCGCTCTCACTCCCGGCGCGAAGGCGCAGGACGAGGTGCAGTTCAACCGCGATGTGCGATCGATTCTGGCGGCGAATTGTTTTGAGTGTCATGGATTCGACGCCGGGACGCGCAAGGCCGATCTGCGGCTCGATACCGCAGACGGAGCCTATGCTGATCGAGATGGCTCAATCGCCGTCAAGCCGGGCGATCTGGCGGGCAGCGAACTCTGGAACCGCATTGCCAGTGCGGACACTGAAGTTCTGATGCCGCCGCCTGAGTCCAAAAAAACGCTGACCGACGCCGAGAAAGACATCCTGCGTCGCTGGATCGAACAGGGTGCCCGATACCAGAAGCACTGGTCGTTCGAACCACCAAAGTCACCGAAGATTCCGGACGTCAACAATCCGGGCTGGGTACGAAATCCCGTGGATGCATTCGTCTTAGCCAGGCTGGATCAAGAGAAACTCACGCCGCAACGCGAGGCCAATCGCGAAGTGCTCATTCGCCGTGTCGCGTTTACGCTCACGGGACTGCCGCCAAAAATTGCGGAGGTAGACGAGTACCTCAACGATGCCTCCGCCGATGCGTACGAGAAAATGGTGGATCGATATCTCGCTTCGCCCCATTTCGGGGAAGAGCAGGCACGGCAATGGCTCGATGTCGCACGCTACGCCGACACGCACGGTCTGCATCTGGACAACGAACGCGAGATGTGGGCGTATCGTGACTGGGTCGTGCAAGCCTTCAATCAGAATCTGCCGTTCGACGAATTCACGAAATGGCAACTCGCCGGCGATCTGCTGCCGGAACCGACTCAGGATCAACTGATCGCCACTGGATTCAATCGCTGCAACGTGACGACAAGTGAAGGCGGAGCCATCGCTGAAGAGTGGCTGTATCGCTACGCCGTCGATCGCACCAGCACGACGATGCAGACATGGATGGGGCTGACGGCTGGCTGTGCCGTTTGCCACGACCACAAATACGATCCCGTGACACAGCGGGATTTCTATTCCATGTACTCGTTCTTTTATTCGACGTCTGATCCGGCGATGGACGGCAATATCAGTACGACGAATCCGTTCCTCAAAGTGCCGACTACCGAACAGAAAGTCGCCCTGGAGACCGCTCAGCAATCGGCCGGTGCGGCCAGGAAGGCTCTGGAGGACACGCTCGCTGCGATCGAGTATTCCGATCCGGCAAATGCCGCCGCCGAAGCTGCCGCAGACCTCGTCGAAGTCCGCGATAGACTCATCGACGATGCATTTCCCCTCGGGACCAATACACGCAACACGTCGCGCAACGACACCACATGGCGGCTTGATCCGGCATTTGGGGCAAAGTCCGGCCGACGAGTGATCGAACTGGCGTATGGGTCTCAGTACGACCTGAACCTGGATTTCACGCTGATTCCAGTCGTTGTGCCAGACGAAGGCCGACTGGAATTCGCGCTGCGAATTGATCCGTTCAATCCGCCGACTGCGTTTGCGGTGCAGTACAACGATGGTGGAAATCGTCGCGTCGTCTGGGGCGACAAATCAACGATCGGCTTTGACAAAGCCGATGCCGACATGGGACCGATGCCAGCCGCTGGTGAATGGATTCAGGTTTCAGTGCCATTCGAATCAGTCGGCTCAAAGGCCGGTGCCGTCATGAAGAGCATGGTGCTGATTCAGAACGGCGGCAAAGTGTGGATCGACGACATGCGAATCGCGGGAAAGACGGATCGCGCGCAGGATCCATTGTCGTCCTTCAATCGCTGGTGGGAAATGAGCAAAGGAACCAATCCTGGTGGCATCAGTGGCGAACTTCGTACGCTGCTGGTCGCTGGCCCAAGTGATACTATCACCGCCGAACAGCGCGGCCCACTGCTGCGATTCTGGCAGCAGAATGTGCAGCGGATCTCAGAATCGCCGATCGCTCAACTGCGTGAAGCTGCGGCCAGCGCAGATCAGGCTGTGGCAAATCTCAACGGCACGATTCCCGGCACCTTCGTCTTCAACGATCTGTCCGCACCGCGCGATGCGTTTATCATGCTGCGAGGTCAATACGATAAGCCGGGCGAAAAAGTCGAGCCGCGTGTGCCGACGGAATTTCCTCCGCTGAAAACTGCGGACGGCCAGCCATTTCCTGCCGATCAGCGGGCGAATCGCCTGGATCTGGCGCGGTGGTTCCTGGCCGAGGAAAATCCGTTGACGACACGCGTCACGGTCAATCGTGTCTGGCAGCAGTTATTCGGTATCGGCCTCGTCAAGACCAGCGACGATTTCGGGACGCGGGGTAGTTCTCCCAGCCATCCGGAATTGCTCGACTGGCTGGCGGTGCATTTTCGCGCATCCGGCTGGGACACGAAACAGTTGTACCGGCTCTTGCTGACTTCCGCGACGTTTCGCCAGGATTCGGCAACTAACCATGAACTGCATCAGCTCGATCCGGAGAATCGCTTACTGGCTCACGGCCCGCGGCTGAGACTTGACGGCGAACAGCTCCGCGACAACGCATTGGCGGTGAGCGGCCTTCTGAATTCAACGATGGGTGGTCGCGGGGTGATGCCGTATCAGCCGCCGGATATCTGGGAACCGGTCGGCTACGAGAACAGCAACACACGTTTCTACATGCAGGACCACGGCGCAGATCTGTATCGCCGCAGTGTGTACTGCTTCATCAAGCGGACGGCACCGCCGCCGTTTATGACAAACTTTGACGGCCCGAATCGCGAACAGTTCTGTTCCCGCCGTGAACGCAGCAACACGCCTCTGCAGGCGTTGCAGTTGATGAATGATGTGCAGCACTTCGAAGCCGCCCGAGCCCTCGCGGAACGCGTACTGGCAGAAGGCGGCGCGGAAACAACTTCTCGGCTGGAGTTTTTGTATCGGACCGTCCTGTCGCGTAAACCGACCGACGACGAAATTCAACTTGTGACGACAGCCTTGCAGACACAGTTGCAGTTGTTCGCCACTGACGCGGGGGCCGCTGCCAAAGCAATTCACGTCGGTGAATCCGAACCGAAGAAAGTTGCCGCCGATCTGGCAACTGCAGCATGGACAATGATTGCAAATCTGATCCTGAACCTGGACGAGACGGTCGTACGAAATTGATCGATTTCTTCTTCATTCATCGGCATAGATTGTGACTTCGTCCCCGCAGGCGGCGTTCCGGGCAGATCCGGAATGAGTCGCCCTTTTTGATCATGTCAATCAGGAATCGTGACAATCTCAGTTTTATCGGATGTCCGCCAATCATCAACACGACTGGACGCTTCGCCTGAAGCGCCGACGAAATCGCTGTGGCCTGCAGGAAGTTGCGTCGTGAAATGCTCATTTCGCCCCTTTGGACTGCGGCAGCCTGCTGCCGCTTTCCGTCCAACCGCCTGCTGTTGGACGACTGGGTGTTTCATGCGGA
>JAYTAK010000019.1:0-2243 GCA_043737515.1 Candidatus Kuenenia sp.
ACCGCTGTCTTTCAATCAGCCGATGCGCTGGACACGGTATCACTCACTGAGGCACGCGATGCAATCATCGCCAAGCTGGGATCAATCAGTATCCTGATCGCAGCGGCGGGCGGAAATCGTCCTGACGCCACGTTGCCGCCGGGCAGCGACTTCTGCAAACTGTCGAGAGACGGCTGGAATGGTGTCTTCGAGCTGAATCTGGTTGGCGGTGCCTTATTGCCGGCTCAAGTATTTGGTGAAGCGATGCTGGCGCAGAAGAAAGGCAGCATCATCAACATCGCATCAATGGCCGGCATGATTCCTCTTTCACGAGTCGTAGCGTATTCTGCCGCCAAAGCAGCCGTGATCAATTTCACAAAGTTTCTGGCTCGCGAATGGGCCACCCGCGGTGTGCGCGTGAATGCGATCAGCCCCGGATTCTTTCCGGCAGATCAGAACCGCGCGCTGCTGTTTAAGGATGACGGATCGTACACAGAACGTGGCAACCAGATTATCGGGCATACCCCGATGGCACGTTTCGGGAATGCTCAGGAACTGGACGGAGCGGTCGTGTGGCTGGCGTCACACAGAGCTTCATCGTTTGTGACGGGGCAGAATATCGTTGTCGATGGCGGTTTTTCGGCGACGACGATTTGAAATCTCAAATCTCAAATTGTGGTCGACGGAACGACTGAATTCCTATCAGGCTTTTTCGTCAGGTGACAGTTATGACCACGGCTTCGCTGCTCAAAAAACTTCTGCATTCAATTCCTCTGGGCCGCAAAGCGGACCCTGCGCTGCGCGCAGCCGTGGCGGCAAATGATCCTGCTGCGTTTCAGGATGTATTTCTGACCGTGATCGCGAAGCCGATGAAACGGCTTCGAAAGCAACTGCGGCAAACTTCACTGCTGGCGACATGGTCGGTCGATGCGGTTGAATTGAGCGGTCGTGAAAGAGAACTCGCGGCCTCGCTCGATGATTTGACTTCGCGTTCGGCGAAGCAATCCCGTGAGACGAAGAAACACAAGGGCAAGAAAAGCAAACAGACAGCAACGCCGTCAAAGTATGACGAAGTGATTGCGAACTGGTTAGTCGAAATCGGCACGGTACCGGGGCCGTGGGAATCGATCGCCGTCGCTGAAATCCTGCTCCGCGAAGGACGGACTCTGTCGCCCGAGAATTTTACTCAGGCGATTGCCGTTCTCGCCGATGCGACACTTCGCGATTCTTCCGGAGGCTTGTTTGATACACCGACCGCTACGGACGAAAGCAACGCCATTCGGCAGATGCTTCAGCAGGGCGAATCACCGTGGATCCTGAGTCTGTTGTTGAGTCCTCTTGGCGGTGTGCAGACTTTGGCAAAGTCTGCCACAGAATCGTTGCGGAAGGTCCTGCTGGAATGCACGGATACAGATGGACTGGTGCATGGATCGCTGCTCAGTCGTCTTCCGGAATGGCTGGCTCCACTCACGCGGTGTACGATCTGGTCGGAAGCCTTTCATGAACCGCTGTGGCGCAGTGAAAGTGCGGAACGGCTCATATTGGTCACGGAGCGTGCGGCATTGCTCTTGCTGCCGACGCTGCATCATCAGACTGAAGTCGCTCCGCACAAAGTCGCGCCGTCCCTGGCGGATATCCTTGAGCTGTTGATTCCGGCGTCCGGTTCAACGCAGGAAAAGCCTCTGACAAAGCTCGTGAAAGAAAGCCGCAAAGAGGCTGGCGAGGTCACGCGTCCGAAGAAACTGAAGAAGGCGAAGGCCGATGACGAAGCCAGTGAGGTTAAGCCTGCAACCAGTGGTTCCGCAGAGAGCGAAACTTCAGCGAATGATCGGAAACAGAAGAAAGAAGCAAACCGCAAGCCAGTTGAGAAGACACCGAAGCCTGAAGTTTCATGGCAATCCGACTCCGGCTGCCTCGCGATTCTGCGATCATCGTCCGACATCGATGCTGATACGCTGACTATCGAGTGGCATTCCAATTCTCCTCAGGTCATGATCGCAGCAGCCGGGGTTCCGATCCTGGCGGGCAACTGGAACTGGTCCGTGCAATTGGACGACGAAGTTCTGCCTTCGCCAACTGCGTGGAAGTGCAGTTGCTGGTTTCTTGATCCGGAAACAGTCTTTCTGGAACTGGAAGCGGAAGGTGCCACAGCCGTCAAACAGGTGCGACAGTTGCTCCTGGCACCCTGCGATCGCTTTGCCATGATGACGGACAGCGTGACGAGTGACGACCCGGAACGCAAAGTCCAGTTGGTGACATCCGTG
>JAYTAK010000020.1:0-2241 GCA_043737515.1 Candidatus Kuenenia sp.
AGGCAGCAATCATTCAAGACGAAAGATTGACCAGGGACTGGACATGTTAGTACTCAGCCGGAAGAAAGACGAGAAAATCGTAATTGGCGATTCGATCACCCTCATGGTGATCGAAATCCGCGGCGACAAAGTCCGCCTTGGAATCGAAGCCCCGCGCGATGTCTCCGTGCATCGCGAAGAAGTTTACGAAGCCATCAAACGCGAAAACGCAGCCGAAAAGAAGCCGGAATAGCCAGAACTCGGTGACGGTGTTCGCACCGTCACGGGAAATTGACCTGCTCTGGCGATGCGGAATCGTTTTGATCGCTGATGCTTCAGCGTCGTTGCCAGAGCCCGCGATAGATCGGCAACCCCAGCTTTCGTTTCTTACGTTCGAAGCTGGTGTGGTAATCCATGTCGTTGCTGGCTTCGCGTTCGATGGGCGTCGGACATCTCACGAAATCGGGATGATGATCCATCAACCCCTGCGCCATTTCGAAGTAGTCTGCCACATCCGTCCAATGGTGGACCAGCCCCTCCGACCGCAGAATTCTGGAAAGCATCGAAGTGAATTCTGCGTTGAACAGGCGACGCTTGTGATGCCGCTTTTTCCACCAGGGGTCCGGAAAATATACATGCGCGGCCTGTACTGATCCCGGTGTGATCATCTGTGTCAGTATCGTTTTGCAGTCGCCGCCAATCACCCGCGCGTTGGGCAGATTCTGTTTCATGAGTCGCGTGGCCGTGCGTCGTCCCTCGCGGTAGTCAATCTCCAGACCAACAAAGTTGGTGTGCGGTGTCGTGACCGCTGCATTGAAGAGAAACAGGCCGCGACCACAGCCGATATCCAGTTCAACAGATTGGTCGTTGCCGAAAAACTCGGACCAACTGAGTGACGGACCAATGTCGTCGATGGTCTGAAACCATGGCTTGATGGGTTTGATTGATGCGATGGGCATGTATCTGGCTTCGCTGACCGCGTCAGGCTTTGTTAACGGTCACACCGAGCATCTGTCCTTCGAACATCAGAACTCCATTAACCCAGCCCTGAAAATTGAACTGTGCCAGTCGGCGTGCCATCACACGAGTAACTTTGGCGATCAGATCAAGCCGCGTGCCGGGATAAATCGGCTTACGAAATCGGACCTCATCCATGCCGCCAAAGCCCAGATATTCACCGCCGATGAGGTCATACTTTCGAGCATAAAATCCTCCTAACTGCGCGGCGGCTTCGCACTGTACAACGCCGGGCATCAGCGGAAAACCCGGCATGTGCCCGCGAGCCCAGAACTCATCATTTGCCAACTGCTTGTATCCGACGATCATATGCTGAGTTCTATCGACATGAATGATCGCCGAAAGCTGTTCCATTTCAAACCGCTGTGGGTTGATCTCCCGAATCTGTTCCAGAGTGAACAAAGGTTTGCTGAAATCCAGTGATTTCAAATCACAGAGCGGTTCTGAGGCCATTGACGATTCTCACTCCACGACGAACGGCATCACCGCTGCGTCTTCAAAAAACTCTGAATCTGCAGTTTCAGGATCTCAATCCGCAAGAACCCTGTCGGCATCTGCACAACAAAGCGAATTGCAATGCCAATGGTCAACTCTCGCAAGGCCACAAGGCTGCCAGACGCCACATTTTTTCAGTTCGAGGCACTTTTTTCTTCGAACAAGGGCTGAACCCGAGCTGAATTCCCAAAAGTTCCGGTGAAGATTGCCTGCGCCGACCGGAGCCGCAGTGCTATCCGACAGACAAAATGACCAGCCTCCTTGCTACTTGAACGACCTCACGGAGTGGTGGTAGCTTGCGTTTTCGGAAAACATGTGAGGTCTGTGTTGATTTGGTAATCGTGGCAATCATATTCATCGGCAATTGCTGACTCTACCGGCTTCTATGTGCAGCTCCCGATTGGTTTTGAAGGAAAAATCGAGTGTTGGAGAATGATCGTTTAACGGCGAGCCGCAGGCGTAGGCGAAATTCTCTGCTGCCTACGCCTACGGCTCGCCGTTAAACGATTGACGTTTCCATAAATCACGCACATAGAATCCGGTAGGGTCAGCGTGATTCAAAGGTCTCGCAGTTCAAGCGGGAAGAACCACAGTTCGATTGGCCCCACTGGCCTCGTGCCTTGACGTTACCCACAGCTTCGACCCCATCCGCCTTGGGGACTGTCGTTTTAATCGTGGGATAAGCTTCCAGCTTGTCATTGCTTTTAAAAACAGGGCGTTTTCTTCAATAGATGCCAGGCTGGAAGCCTA
>JAYTAK010000021.1:0-2240 GCA_043737515.1 Candidatus Kuenenia sp.
ATCTGAATCCCCGAGCGGCGTTCGATCATATGCCGTCCCACTTCGAGCGACATCAGAAAGGCACCACGCAGATTGGTGTCGAGCACGAAGTCGTAGTCGGCGGCGGTGAATGTTTCCGCGCGCTGGCGACGATTGACTCCTGCGACATTGATCAGTGTATCGATGTGTTTCAGTTGGTCGAGCGCTGTCACGACTGTGGATTTGATCTGTTCCGGATCACTGACGTCACACGTCAGGCCGGTCACAGGCATCCCGGCCTTATTCATTTCGCTCACGGCCGCATCGACTGATTCCTGATTGCGGCTGCAGATCAGCACCTTTGCACCGCGTGAGGCAAATCCTTCCGCAATCGCGCGCCCGATGCCGCGACTGCCTCCGGTGATCAGAACATGCTGGCCTGCGACTGAAAAGAGTTGATCGGACACAATGTGATTCCTTGTTTGGTATTCGACACACGTCGCGTGAAAAATCATCGCCGCTCTGCGAAGATGCAAATTGGCAGCAACGCCCGTGAAGCAAACGCCGGGCAGTATTCTGAACATTCCGGGGCTCTGATTCAAAGCACTTTATCATGCATCAGTACATCGCGGCATTTGGTTACTTCGTCATGATTTTCCTCGCATGGCTGATGAGTTCCCACAAGCGAGTTTTTCCCTGGCGTGTGGTAGTGGGAGGGACGCTGCTGCAGGTGGCGTTCGCGTGGCTCACGATTAAGACAGTCCCGGGACGCCTGTTTTTCGAGAAAGCCGGTGCGTGCTTCAACACGCTGATGGATTTCGTCGATGAAGGGAATGTTCGGGTCTTTGGTGAGAACTTCCGCGACCACTATTTTGCCTTCAAAGTTCTGCCCACGATCATCTTTTTCTCCGCGTTGATGTCGGTGCTGTATCATCTGGGCGTCATGCAGTTCGTCGTCCGCATTCTGGGATATGTGATGCAGGTGACGCTGGGAACATCCGGCGCAGAAAGCCTCTCGGCGTCCGCCAATATCTTTGTCGGCCAGACAGAAGCGCCGCTGGTTGTGCGCCCGTACGTCGCACGGATGACACGGTCTGAACTCATGGCCGTCATGGTCGGAGGTTTTGCAACAGTGGCTGGCGGTGTGATGGCTCTCTACGTCGGGTGGGGGATCGATGCCGGACATCTGATGACGGCGTCCGTCATTTCCGCGCCCGCCGGACTGCTGATCGCCAAGGTGCTGCAGCCGGAAGTGGACACTCCGGAGACAATAGGTGTCTCACGTCATGTCATTCCACGAGAAACGTCTAACGTGATTGAAGCAGCGACCACCGGCGCTGCTGACGGCCTGAAACTGGCACTCAATGTCGGTGCGATGCTGCTCGCATTTTTCGGACTCATCGCGATGCTGGATTACGGCCTGACGCACGGTTCGGCGTGGGCGTTCGAGTTACTGGGACATCAGGATTGGCAGCCGCTGACCATGGCGCGAATTCTCGGCGTCATCTTTTCGCCCATCGCGTGGCTGATGGGAGTTGAATGGAAAGAATGCTCGTCCGTCGGACAGCTTCTGGGTGTCAAGATGGTGGCCACGGAACTGGTCGCGTATGCACAACTGGATGTGATGAACGGCGATGTCAAGACGGGCGTCGCGCCAATTCTTTCGGAACGTGCCATTATCATTTCGACATACGCTCTGTGCGGATTCTCCAACTTTGCCTCGATCGGCATTCAGATCGGCGGCATCGGATCCATCGCCCCGGATCGCCGCAAGGATTTGACTCAACTGGGAATGCGAGCCATGCTGGGCGGCACACTCGCCTGCTGCATGACGGCGTGTGTGGCCGGGATTCTGATTGAGTGAATGATGGCCGCCCAGGAGTCTGACTGATGACCGCTGTTTTGTGAGCGGCAAGGCGCTAGCCGCCGGTGTTGGTCTAATCTGAATTCTACGTGGGGTAAGCTTCCAGCTTGCCTTCGCTGTATGAAAACTCTGTGCTTTTTGAGAAACCTGACAAGCTGGAAGCTCCGGCGTTGTTCTACTCAGAAAAAGAAGTGGGAGCGGTGGTGCTGGGACAGGACTTGTTCCGGGACGATCGGCGGCCGGTGGTGCTCGTTCTTGAGGACCGGCGGCGGCATCTGTATGGAGTCGGGAAAACCGGCATGGGTAAGACGACGCTGATCCAGAACATGATCATCGCTGCAACTTTTTCGGTTCCTAATATCTTTAGCGACGATGCTTGACAAGTCCGTGACCACAGCGTCTTCTTCACAGAAGAAAG
>JAYTAK010000022.1:0-2238 GCA_043737515.1 Candidatus Kuenenia sp.
ATTCTCCGGATCACGCTGCACGATGTCGTGCGGCACAGCGGATGACTGTCGATACGTGGCGCTCATCAGGATCAGTTTCTGCAACGCTTTCATGTCCCAGGCCTGAGCGGGTACACCATGGACAGCGGGCAGAACCGTCGGCTGCATGAACTCAATTGCCAGCCAGTCGAGCAGCTCGGGATGACTTGGAAAATCTGCCTGAGAGCCGAAATTCTCGCTGGTCTTGACGATCCCCGTGCCGAAAAACCGTTCCCACGCACGATTGACCCAGACGCGGGCGGTGAGCGGATTGGTATCGCTCACGATCCATTGCGCAAGGCCGAGTCGATCGTTCGAAGCACCGGGCGGCAACGGAGGCAGGAACGCCGGAACAGCGCGTGCGACTTTATCCGCCGGATGATCGTATTCTCCGCGAGTCAGCAAAAACGCATCGCGCGGTTTGCCTTCTTTCATCACCATGGTGGTAGGCAACCCGTCTTTGAATTCCGCAAGTTTCGCCTGGGCAGACTTCAACGCTGCCTCGGCTGTGCGAAACGGGTTATCGACTTGCTCGCGAAAATACGTTTCGAGCTGCTGCGTCTGCGCCGGCGTCCGTGCTTCCGGAGCCAGATTCAGCACGGTCTGAATTTCCGGTGGAAGACCAGTTTCTCCCAGTCCGACTCGATCGATGTCCGCATCGCTGGTCGAGAACCGAACACAACCCACATTGTGATCGGCGAACTGCGAATCATGAGTCATGCGAATCACCAGCACGGCACCTTCGGGGACTTCGACGGGTTTCGCCGGAGCAAAGAAAATTCGCCGAGCCACCTTCTTTGCCGGATCATTGCCGTCGATGGCCCAGCCCGTTCGATCACGTTTCCGATCACCGACCTGCTGCGTTTTCAGATCGATCTGAGCTGCCGTGTAATTGGGTTGCGAGTAATCGGATTCCGCGCGGGTCAAATCGATCGGAATCGGCGCTTGACCTTCCACAACAAGCTCCGCCGACACTCCGCTCAGCACAAAGTTGCCGTTGAAGCCGCGTCCCAGACTCTGCGCTGGCAGCTCAGCGTGCGGCAGAGTTTCCAGCAGTAGTCCGGATAGGCGCGAGGTCGTCAATGGAATCTCGATGCGGTATTCATCGTTCGGCGGATTCTTGCCTTTTGCCAGCCAGGAGGCATCATCGAGTCGGACGAAGTCGGCTCCGCCCAGTGACTTGACACTTCGCGGTTCGGTCGATTTCCATACGGCTTGTTCCTGAGCGGACTCCGACTTTGTTCGTTCTTCCCACGCGGTCAGCAGTGCCGCCAGTTGTGGCATCGCCTGTTTCTTCTGTTCCTCTGCGGCAGCGACGGCGGCCTGCAGTGCCGCCTGCTGCGATTCAAGTTCGGGCGTTACCAGAGCCAACAGTGGCGGCGAGTTCTCACCCTTCTTGCCTTGCGGTGAAAGCACGCCTGATTCTTCGACGGAGTTGAAGTAAGCGAAGAGTTGATAAAACTCTTTCTGCGTGATGGGATCGTACTTGTGGTCATGGCAACGGCAGCAATTCACCGTCAGACCGAGCCACGTGAGTCCCGTGGTTTCGACGCGATCGATGACGGTTTCCACAAACCATTCCTGTTCGATCCGGCCACCTTCGCCGTTGAGTCGATGATTTCGATTGAAGCCGGTCGCAATAATCTGATCGGGTGTCGCGTTTGGCAGCATGTCACCCGCGAGCTGCTCCACAGTAAACTGGTCGAACGGCATGTTTTGGTTGTAGGCCTTGATGACCCATTCTCGCCACGCCCAAATGTCCCGGCTGCCGTCGCTTTGAAAACCGTTGCTGTCGGCATATCGCGCGTGATCGAGCCATGAAATCGTCATGCGTTCGCCATAGTGTGGCGACATTAACAGACGATCGACGACCTTTTCGTACGCGTCAGGGGAGGTGTCGGCCACGAAGGCATCCACCTCAGCCGGAGTTGGCGGCAGTCCGGTCAGGTCGAGCGATACTCTTCGAATCAAGGTGTGTCGATCTGCTTCGGACGACAGTCGCAGCCCGTCACGTTCCAGCCTGGCAGCAATAAAACGATCGATCGGGTTGGCAATGCGGCTCGCATGGTCTGTATTCACCTGGGGCAGTTCGGGACGCACGGGTTTCTCGAACGCCCAGTGTCCCTGATACTTCGCTCCTTCTGCAATCCAGCGTCGGAGGAGATCGATCTGTTCGGCTGACAGGTTCTTCTTGGTTTCTGCGGGCGGCATGTGCAGATC
>JAYTAK010000023.1:0-11934 GCA_043737515.1 Candidatus Kuenenia sp.
GGGACTCATCGGCTGGCGACTGGTCAGGCGGATGACAAACTCCTGCCCCGGCTGGCGGAAAATGAGCGAGTCCTGGTCGATACCTACGATTTGATCGCAGCCGCAGCGGCGCGCGACCGAAGAATCGCCCCGGCGGCGGAATGGCTGCTCGACAATTTCTATCTGATTGAAGAACAGATCCGCTCCACGCGGAAACTGCTGCCGCGATCATACAGTAGTGAGCTGCCCAGACTGGCAACGGGCACCGGGGCGGACTTTCCTCGCGTCTACGAGATCGCGCTGCAATTGATTGCTCATGCTGACGGGCGATTGGATGCAACAAATCTGACTGGGTTCCTGACGGCGTATCAGTCGGTCGTTCCGCTGAAGCTGGGTGAACTCTGGGCCTTGCCGTTAATGCTGCGCCTCGCGCTGATTGAGAATCTGCGGCGCGTGGCTGTGCGAGTTTCGCAGGGGAGATGTGATCGAGACCAGGCGACTGACTGGGCGGAACAGATGATTCGCACGGTCGAACAGAAGCCGACCGATCTGGTTCTTGTACTGGCCGATATGGCTCGTGAAAATCCTCCGCTGTCCGGTGCGTTTCTGGCTGAGCTGACTCGTCACCTGCAGGGCCAGAATCCGAATTTTTCATTTGCCAGCAGTTGGCTGGAACAGCGACTGGCGGATCAGGGACAAACCACCGAACAATTGATCCTGGCCGAAGGCAAGGCTCAGGCGGCCGATCAGGTATCGGTGGGCAACAGCATCACCAGTCTGCGTTTTCTGGCTGTCAACGATTGGCGTAAATTTGTTGCCGAACAGAGCCTGGTCGAACAGACACTGAGTCGCGATCCTGCGGGCGTCTATGCGGGGATGGACTTTGCCACGCGCGATCGGTATCGCCATGCCGTTGAAGCAATTGCCCGTCGTGCACGCTGCTCGGAATACGATGTGGCTCACCGCGCCGTGCAGTTGGCGCAGGCCGAAGTCACGGTTCAGTCGAATCGCCGCACAAACCATGTCGGCTACTTCCTGGTGGACCAGGGTCGACCGGCACTTGAACGTCTGGTTCACATGCAGGTGACCGCCGGCGTTGTGATCGAGAAGTTTCGTCGGCGCTTCCCGTTGGTCATCTATGCTGTTTCGATGTTGCTGTTCACTGCTGTCGTCATTTCCATGCTGTGGAGCTACAGCGCAGGGCAGCGCCCGAGTGCATTACTGTTGTGGCTGATCGCGATTCCGGTTGTCATGTCCGCCGTACAACTGGCAGTCGGAATCCTGCACTGGTTGATGACCGCCGTGATGAGCCCTCAGGCGTTGCCTCGCATGGATTTTAGCACGGGAATCCCGGCTGAACATCGGACGCTGGTAATCATTCCAACGATGCTGTCCAACTCCGCAGCGATTGAGCGACTGCTGGAAGGTCTGGAAATCCGTTACCTCGCCAATCGTGAACAGAACCTGCACTTTGCTCTGCTGACGGACCTGGACGATGCCTCCGCAGAAGTACTTCCCGGCGACAGTGACCTGGTTCAACAAGCGCGCGATGGCATTACTGAACTGGCTCGAAAGTACGAACACGATCGAACGGATATCTTCTTCCTGCTGCACCGCAGTCGTCGCTGGAATGCCCAGGAAAAGATCTGGATGGGCTATGAACGAAAACGCGGAAAGCTGGCAGACTTAAATGCCACACTTCGCGGTGCCTCCAGACGTTTCGAGACCGTCATCGGCAATCTGTCGATTCTTCAGGCCGTGCGCTACGTCATCACGCTGGACACCGACACACAGCTTCCACGCGATTCGGCTCGCGAAATGATTGCGGCGATGGCCCATCCGCTCAATCGACCGGTGCTGGATGCGGCTGGACAGCGAGTGATTCAGGGCTACACAATTCTGCAGCCGCGGGTTGGGGTCAGTCTGCCGAGTGCCTATCGATCCTGGTTTGTGCGATTGCTCGGCGGCGATCCGGGCGTTGATCCCTACACGCGTGTGGTCTCGGATGTCTATCAGGACCTGTTTGCCGAAGGTTCGTTTGTCGGCAAGGGGATTTATGATGTCGATACGTTCGATCATCGCTGCAGCAACTTCCCTGAGAATACGATTCTGAGCCACGACCTGCTGGAAAGTTGCTATTGTCGGTCCGCACTGTTGACGGACGTCATTCTGTACGAAGACTATCCCTCGAGCTACTCGGCCGATATCGGTCGGCGGCATCGCTGGATGCGGGGTGACTGGCAGATCGCCGCGTGGCTGCTGCCCCGAGTCCGCAGTCTGGCGTCCGGACGTGTGGGAAACCCGATCTCTGCATTGTCGCGATGGAAAATCTTCGACAATCTTCGCCGCAGTCTGGTCCCAGCCTGCATGCTGTCCTTACTGCTGCTGACATGGCTGCTGGCTTCGCCGGCGCTGGCAGCTCTGGCCACAGTTTTTATTGTTCTGGCGGTGACTCTGCCGTCGCTGCTTTCGGCTCTGATGGACATTGCATTCAAGCCGACGGGCTTGCCCGTGCTGACGCATCTCAAAACATCCGTGTTCGCAATGGGGCGTCCGCTGGCTCAATGTCTGCTGACGCTCGTGTTTCTCCCGTATGAGGCATTTATCAGTCTCGACGCGGTCGCGCGCACCCTTGTGCGAGTTCACTGGACAAAATCGAAGCTGCTGGAATGGAAAACCTCCGGCGATACAGAACGCAGTGCTCGATCGGACCTGAAAAGTTTCTTCCGGGCCATGCTGGTCGCACCGGGGATTGCGATACTCACGTTGATTTGGCTGATCCTGCGCGACCCAATGGTCCTGCTCATTGCCGGGCCATTGCTGGGGATGTGGTTGGTTTCTCCGGCAGTTGCGTGGTGGTTGAGTCGTCCCATTGTGCCGAAACCAGTGAATCTGACGCGGACGCAACATCATTTTCTCCGACGGATGTCCCGTAAAACTTGGCGGTACTTTGAGACGTTTGTGACGGAGGACGACAACTGGCTGCCGCCCGACAATGTCCAGATGAATCCCGGCGAAGTGATCGCTTCGCGCACGAGCCCGACAAATATTGGCATGGCGTTACTCGCAGATCTGGCTGCATACGACTTCGGCTACATCTCAGGTAGCTGCCTGCTTGATCGTACTCAAAAGACGTTTGGCACGATGTCGAGTATGGAACGCCATCACGGCCATCTGTTTAACTGGTATGACACGCGGACTCTGACACCCCTGACTCCACAGTACGTATCGACGGTTGATAGCGGCAACCTTGCCGGACAGTTGTTCGTACTCGGAGGCGGCTTGCGAGAACTCGCCGAATCCCAAATCCTCCCGCGCCGCATCTGCGATGGACTGGCAGACACATTGGGTGTTGCGCTGGACGAACAGCGAGACCAGAAGCACGGCTTTTCGGAAAAGCAGGACGTCTCTGAGTTCCCGCTCCGGATCGATGGAAATACGATACGGTGGCTCGAACGACAGATCGAAGAACTGGAACGCTGTCCGTATCAGATCGGCGCGTTACGGGCGTTGTTGCTGAGGCTGATTGCCGACTCAACGGCGGCGGCGGCGGAACGGTCGTCGGTGGCACATCCGGAACTTCACTGGTGGATCAGTGCGTTTATTCGAGCCTGCTCGGATCATCTGCAGGAACTGGAGCGGCTGGCTGCATGGTCGCTCATTCCGCCGCCTCCGCCTGGTTTGTGGGACGTCGGATCGACCGGGCAGTTGGAACTCCTGGCGGAACTGCGCTCGCAGTTGGCAACGCTGGATGCGGTTCCTGCCTTAAGAGACGTGGCTTCTCTGACTCAGACGTCGGTTCCTCTGATCGACACTATTTGTGCTGAATTCGCGGCCGTCGCCAGTCATGCCACGGACACAGGATCCACTCAAACCGTGAACTGGTTACAGGATCTGCAGCGGGCTCTGAAGGAGTCCTCCGAATTCGCGACAACTCGTATCCGCCTTCTGGGCGAACTGGAGGAACAGTGTTCTGAATTCGCCGAGATGGACTTTGAATTCCTGCACAACAAATCACGCGATCTCTTCGCGATTGGATTCAACGTCAGTGAAAATCGCATCGACAGCGGCTGCTATGATCTGCTCGCCTCCGAAGCTCGTCTTGCCAGTTTTGTGCTCATCGCCCAGGGGCACTTCAGCCAGGAACACTGGTTTGCACTCGGTCGGCTGCTGACCAGCGCCGGTGGCGCACCGGCATTGCTGAGCTGGAGCGGTTCTATGTTCGAGTATCTGATGCCGATGCTGGTCATGCCGACTTATGAAGGGACGCTGCTTGATCAGACCTGCCGCGCCGTTGTACGTCGACAGATCAATTACGGTCGCCAGCGCGGAGTGCCGTGGGGCATTTCTGAGTCCGGCTACAACATGGTCGATCGGGGACTCAACTACCAGTATCGCGCCTTTGGTGTTCCTGGTCTGGGACTCAAACGCGGACTTGCGGAAGATCTGGTCATCGCACCGTACGCCACATCGCTCGCCCTGATGGTGGCTCCGGAAGCGGCGTGCAGAAATCTGGAACGACTGGCTCATGATGGACGGGCAGGAGCCTACGGATTCTATGAAGCGATCGATTATACACCATCGCGACTGCCACCTGGCGCGCAGAGTGTGACCGTGCGACAAGTCATGGCACATCATGCCGGGATGAGTTTGCTGTCGCTGGCTTATCTGTTGCTGGACAAACCCATGCAGCGGCGTTTCGCGGCCGATCCTGCGTTTCGCGCCATTGATCTGCTGTTGCATGAGCGTGTGCCGAAGGCGACCGTGCCCGTTTTCCCACATGCTATCGAAGCCAGTACGACGCGCAGCAATTCCGCCGAGGAAGCAGGAACGATGCGTGTCTTCACGGATCCGGCAAGTCCCGTTCCGGAAGTTCATCTGCTGTCCAACGGGCAGTATCATGTGGCAATCACAGCCTCTGGTGGTGGCTACAGTCGCTGGCGAGATCTGGCGGTGACTCGCTGGCGTGAAGATCCGACTCGCGACTGCTGGGGCACATTCTGTTATCTCCGGGATCTCGACAGCGGAGCGCTCTGGTCGACTGCCTGGCATCCGACGGGCAAGCCATCGAAGCCGTATGAAGCGATCTTCACTCAGGCCCGTGCCGAATTTCGTCGTCAGGACGAACAGATTGAAACGCATGCCGAGATCAGTGTTTCGTCGGAAGATGATCTGGAATTGCGCCGGGTGACCCTGACCAATCGCTCGGAACGCATCCGGACGATCGAAGTCACCAGTTACGCCGAGGTGGTGCTGGCGACTCAGGCGCAGGACGAATCGCATCCGGCCTTCAGTAACTTGTTTGTTCAATCGGAAATCGTCCGGCCACAGAACGCATTGCTGTGTACCCGGCGTCCGCGTTCGACTGAAGAGCGGCCTCCATGGATGATTCACATGATGACTGTCGGGGGCAATGCAACTGTTGAACCCTCCTTTGAAACTGATCGCATGAAATTCACCGGACGCGGTCGCAGCCTCGCGTCGCCTGCAGCCTTCGATCAGAGAGCGTCGCTTTCCAATACCGTCGGTTCAACCCTGGATCCCATCGTCAGCATTCGACACCGACTTGTGCTGCAACCCGGCGAGTCGGTGCGGGTCGATATTGTGACGGGCGTGGCAGAAACCCGCGTCGGTGTGCAGGGCATGGCGGAAAAGTACAGCGATTCAAGTCTGGCGGATCGTGTCTTTGAACTCGCGTGGACTCGCGGTCCGATCATGCTGCAGCAGTTGAATGCATCCGAAGCGGACGCACAGGCTTACGGTCGTCTTGCGGGGTCGGTAATTTATGCGTCCGCACTTCGAAGAGCCCGAACGAGTGTGTTGATCCGCAATCGTCGCGGCCAGTCCGGGCTGTGGGGTTACGGCATCTCCGGCGATCTGCCGATCGTCCTCGTCCGCATTCGGGATAACGACAAAATCGAACTCGTGCGTGAGGCGTTTCAGGCTCATGCGTATTGGCGGATGAAGGGCCTCAGCGTCGATCTTGTGATCTGGAATGAAGACGATTCGGTGTATCGCCAGTCGCTGCAGGATTCGATCATGGATGCGGTCGCTGCCAGCCCGGCGTCGGCCATGCTCGATCGACCCGGTGGCATCTTCATTCGTCGCGGCGAGCAGATGTCTGAAGAAGATCGCTCGTTGCTGCAAACGGTGGCCCGAGTGGTGCTGCTGGACGATGCGGGAACTCTGATGGAACAGGCAGAACGTCGGGGTCGCGTCGAAGTTGCAGTTCCGGCATTCAGGCCCACACGTCGCCTCGCCGACGTCATCGCTGCGGGTGAGCCGCCAAAACGCGATCTGGCATTTTTCAACGGCCTCGGAGGCTTCAGTCGCGACGGCAGGGAGTACGTCACGATTTTGAAACCAGGCATTGTCACACCGGCGCCGTGGGTCAATGTGATCGCAAATTCACAGATTGGCACCGTCATTTCCGAATGCGGAAGTGCCTACACATGGGTCGACAACAGTCACGAGTTCCGACTGACTCCCTGGGCGAACGATCCAGTGTCCGACACCTGCGGTGAAGCGATCTATCTGCGGGATGAAGAGACCGGACGGTTCTGGTCACCGTCGCCGTTGCCCGTTCGCGGCACGAATACATATCTCGCGCGACACGGTTTTGGATACAGCATCTTTGATTACACACAGGACGGCATTACGACCGAACTGTGCATTTACGTCGCAATTGATGCGCCGGTAAAATTTGCCCGGCTGAAGATCAGCAATCATTCGGGGCGGTCTCGACAGTTGTCCGTCACGGGATACTGGGAATGGGTGCTTGGCGAACTTCGCAGTAAGTCGCTGATGCATGTGGTGACAGAAGTCGATCCAGTGACAGGGGCGATCTTTGCTCGCAATTTCTACAGTCCGGAATTTTCAGAGAAAATCGCGTTTGTGGACTGCAGTGAATCCATTCGCTCGGTGACCGGCGATCGAACTGAATTCCTTGGACGGAACGGAACCACATCCAGTCCTGCCGCGATGCGACGCACTCGTCTGTCAAACCGCACGGGAGCCGGCATGGATCCCTGCGCTGCGATTCAGACTCAGGTCACTCTCAGCGACCAGCAGGAAAGAATCATTGTCCTGACGATCGGTGCAGGCAACGGTGAAGATGACACCCGAAGACTGGTGCAACGCTTTCGCGGTGAAGCGAATGCGCAAAAGTCGCTGGAGGGCGTCTGGCACTATTGGAGTCAGACGCTGGGAGCGGTGTATGTCGAGACCCCCGATCCGGCCGTGAACTTTCTGGCGAATGGCTGGCTGTTGTATCAGACACTGGCATGTCGCATGTGGGCGCGCACGGGTTATTATCAATCCGGCGGTGCGTACGGTTTTCGCGATCAACTGCAGGATGCGATGGCACTGGTTCACGCTGAACCGGGCCTGCTTCGCGCACATCTGCTGCGCGCGTGTTCGCGCCAGTTTCGTGAAGGAGATGTTCAGCACTGGTGGCATCCTCCCGCTGGCCGAGGCGTGCGAACACACTTCTCGGACGACTTCCTCTGGCTCCCCGTCGCGCTGTGCCGTTATGTGCGAATGACCGGTGATACGGGCGTGATGGAAGAACGGATTCCGTTTCTGAGTTCTCGCGCACTGCATCTGAACGAGGAGGCCAACTACGACCTGCCGGCGATCTCCGACGATATCGGCTCAGTCTACGAGCACGCCGTTCGTGCGATCGACAATGGGCTGAGGTTTGGTGTCCACGGTCTGCCGTTGATGGGTTGCGGCGACTGGAATGACGGGATGAATCTGGTCGGACAGCATGGCCGGGGCGAAAGTGTCTGGCTGGCCTTCTTTCAGTACGACGTACTGACTCAGTTTGCAGAGCTGGCTCGGCAGAAGAGCGATGTTGTCACGGCTGACCGCCTTGTCATCGAAGCCGGTCGCTTGCGAGGCCACATCGAACACAACGGCTGGGACGGCGAATGGTATCGTCGTGCATACTTCGATGACGGAACTCCGCTGGGATCATCCGAGAACAGTGAATGTCAGATTGATTCGATCTCGCAGAGCTGGTCGATTCTTTCCGGGGCTGGCACCCTGGAACGTTCATTGCAGGCGATGGCGAGTGTGGACCGCCGCCTTGTTCGGGCCGAGGCAAAGTTGATTCAACTGCTGGATCCGCCGTTTGATCATTCGGAACTGAATCCCGGTTACATTAAAGGTTACGTCCCCGGCGTCAGGGAAAACGGCGGTCAATACACGAAGCGCCATCTGGACGGTCATGGCCTTCGCAGCCATTGGCAATACCGAACGAGCATGGGAGTTATTCAACATGATCAATCCCGTGAATCACGGATCAACGCCTCAGGGCATCAGCACTTATCGAGTGGAACCTTACGTCGTTGCTGCTGATGTCTACGGAGTCGATCCGCATCTCGGCCGTGGCGGCTGGACATGGTACACGGGATCTTCGGGCTGGATGTACCGCTTGATTACGGAATCGCTGCTGGGACTGCAACTGGATGTTGATAAGCTGCGGTTCAATCCGCGACCGCCTAAGAACTGGTCGTCGTACAAAATTCACTATCGATTCCGCGAGACGCTTTATCACATCACGGTTCAGAATGGCGGCGATGGAAAGACCATCCGACGCCTGACTGTTGACGGGCAAAACCAGCCGGAACATGTGGTCCTGATGGTAGACGACCATGTTAGTCACGATGTTGAGATTGAACTCTGGTAGACAGATCCTGACAGCCATCACCAATGATTTGCACAAGGGACAAGATACGGGTCCTGTCTGGTCTGCGGTCATTGATGTCTCTGCTGTACTGCAGAACTCCATGCTCGCCGAGACGTAATCATTCCTGAAGCTGATGCTTGCAGGGCAACCCCGCTGTGCTGCACTCCAGTACGCGATCAGGTACGCCGCCAGCTTTCGGCAGCATCTGCCGACCTGCGTCGGGCCTGATAATCGGCAGAACCGTCACAATCGGTACAACTTGCCAAATTGCTTCAAGCCACAACTTCAATCCGGTCGAAGATTCGATGAGTGGAGGCTTTACAAGCAATTCGCTCTCCACATCCAACCACTGCGTGAGCACAGCGCTTACCGGAGATGAATCATGCCGCTTCGCCGATCCCTGTTGTCTGTACTGTGCCTTGCCATTTTTGGAACCATGGCGGGAGTCGCTCAGGAAAGAGATCCATTTGGCGAATGGGATCGCGAACATGTACGATCGGCGGCAAAGAGCCGACCTTTGAGACGCGTGGAGAAAGTCGTTGAGCAAGCTCCGGAAAAATCCTCGGTAACGTATTTCTCGCCCGCGGCCGAAGGGGCCGCCGCCGCCGTTCCGGCAAAGCCGGACACACCAGCCACAGTCCCGATGCGGGAAAAAGCGAAAACGCGAGTCGATGTTGAACGGCTGCGTGCAGCGGTTCAGCAAAACAAAACTCCCGGTACAGGTGCCGCGGCCGTTGAAAAAGCACCACTGCCGCCAGCGATGTCAGTGATTCCAAAAACAGAGCCTCGTCAGATTTCGAACGTCGTTTTTTCCCCGGACGAAACAGACAAACCACGAAACGGCGGCATTCGCAACGCAGCATTTTCACCGGATGCTGAACCAGCAGCGGCAAAAAGGGTCAGGATCGTCGCCGCTGAGCCCGGTCCAGCCGAAGAACCAAATTCATTCGAAGATTTTCTTGGGACTGCAAGTTCGGCAAAACAAAACGGTGCCCAGGCGGTCGATTTCGGCAGTGAGTCTGCGGATGAATCTGCCGAACCGCTGCTCAGTCGACCTGATGCGGGCAGTGCGTCTCGGAAACCCGCTCGATCGACTGCGGCAGCACGCGTCGTTGAAACAGATCCTGCCGCTCTCGTGCCATCTGCTCCGGCAATTCAGGATGCGGACAGCGGTCCTCAGTCGCCAGGTGTGACGGTTCAATGGGTCAAGCACGGCGGTTTCAACGTCGGGCAGGAATGTGATATCGAACTCGTCGTCAAGAACACCAGTCAGACGGTTGTCCGCAGCGTGATGGCGGAAGCCGTGATTCCGCCGAACGTCGAAGTTGTCGAATCAAAACCCGCAGCCGTCGAAGGTTCCGAAATGCCGACGTGGACATTCGGCGAATTGCAGCCGGGCCAGTCGCGTTCCGTGATGCTCAAAGTCATTCCGCGAACCCGAGGCGATGTACGACTGGATGCCTATGTCCGTCTGACCGGAACATCGTCATCTCAGTTTGCAGTTCAGGAACCGATGATCGGCGTGGTTGTTTCGGGTCCGGAGAACGTCGAAATCGGTCAGCAGGTTGGTTACATCGTTCGCGTCAGCAATCCGGGCACCGGGCTGGCGAACAATGTCGTGATTCAGGCGGCGGTTCCCGAAGGACTGGAACACCGCAACGGCAGTTTACTCACCATTGAAATTGGTACGCTCAATCCCGGCGAATCGCGACAGGCTCGTTTAAGTCTCACTGCCGTGCAGGGTGGAGATCAGCAACTGGCTGTGCGTGTTCTTGCCGATGGCGGACTCTCGGATCAGACCACCACTGCCATCGTCGTGGCAGAGCCGCAGCTTGCCATCGAACTTGCCGGACTGAAAGAACAAGTCGCCGGACGCTCAGAAGACTATACATTGACAGTCAGCAACGGCGGCAACGTGCAGTCGACGAATGTCCGGGCGAAGTACATCATTCCTGCCGGTTTCACGTTTGTGTCGGCTGATCGAGGCGGTAAGTTCATTGAGATCGACAACGCCGTCGAATGGTTCGTGGGCACGTTGCAGCCGAACGATTCCAGTAACTTTATCGTCACGATCAAAGCCGACGCAACCGGAGAAGTGGCCCACAAGGCCGGAGTGATTTCAGAGCATGGCCAGGTGACGACCTGCGAGTTGGCGTCGAGCGTAATTGGCACCGCCACACTGGACATGAAGATCGTCGCTGACCATCGTGAACTTCGAGTCGGTGAAGAAATCAGTTGGGAAGTCCAGGTTCGGAACACGGGAACTCGTGAAGCCACCAACGTTGGCGTGTCGTGCGAATTGCCAACCGGCTTTGAATTCATTGATGCCGAGGGGCCGACGAAGCACATCGCCGAACACGGCGTGCTGATCTTCCGATCGATCCCGGCGATCGATGCAGAGACTGATGTCAGATTTGTGATCCATGGTCGCTGTACACGCGAAGGCAACCAGCGCCTGCGTCTGCGTGTCGCCAGCGACTCGGTGACTGAGGCTCTGATCGGCGAAGAATCCGCGTCCGTGTCGCGGTAACAGGATTGCACCGCCTGAATTCCTGGCCTCTCAGTCGGCGGAGCGACTGAGCTACAGGGAATACCAAACACAACGCCCCCTCTACGTAGGCGATGTCGCTCCGCCGACTCGCACTCCTGTTCAAGCCCGTTCGGAAACGATTTACACGGCGGTCAGCGTAAGTCGGCGGTGAAGGGGAACGCCACGTTGGACCTGGGGAATCTCAGTCGCCGGAGCGACTGAGCTACAGGAAAGTACCAAACGACGCCCCTCAGCAGATGACCGCGTAGGCGATGTCGCTCCGCCGACTCGCACTCCTGTTCAAGCCCGTTCGGAAACGATTTTACACGGCGGTGACCGTAAGTCGGCGGTGAAGGGGAACGCGACGTTGGACCTGGGGAATCTCAGTCGCGGCGTCCTGCGGCGAAAGTTTAGCGTATTGTGGCCAAATCCGGAGTGACTGGAACCAGAGACGGGCAGGGTTGTGGCGACTCGGTGCAAGGCTGCGATTCCTGTAGCTTGGACATTCATGTCCGAGATATTGACCAAACAAGGTTGCATTATCGGGCGGCTATCGATAAATGCCTCGGCCAATCTGGTGCAGGATTTTCGGAAGAGCTTCGATCTGCTCGAAATCCTTTTTCTGTTCCTGAGGCAGCAGCTTCTCCCATGAAACGAGGTCCTTGCTGATCTTCAGTTTTCGATTCGTTTCGGGTCCGTATTCCCAGCCGTCGAGCCAGCGTTCCGTACACCA
>JAYTAK010000024.1:0-5193 GCA_043737515.1 Candidatus Kuenenia sp.
TCTCGTAACACGCTTCGTGTGTTGCCGGTTTGCCTGCAGCATCTTTCACGAAAATGGACGCGTTGAAACCTCCTTCTCCGTTGGCCGTGAAGCTAAACTGTTCCGGTTGTGAAGTCCCTTTGTATTCGCGGAGTGCAGGCACCGTCATGCGGATGTTCCATTTCTCACGAGGAATGGATACGACAAAGGCTTCATTCCATGCAACGGGTTCCGGCGGCGGTGAGGGCTTTGATTTGTCGAGTACTAAACCAGTTTTCAAAACGTTGATCGCGGCTTTGAAGTCAACTGATTCGCTTTCGTCCGACATCAAATCGGCCGACACGACAACATTTCCAAGGGACATCAGGAGGATGGTGGCGACTTTGTATTCTCCACCGGACGTGGTCTTTCCAACCAAACTCGAATCTGTGAAGACGGCGTATACTCCCGGACCTGCTTCGGAATCCAGTTTGATGGGCTTAGTCGCTTTTTCCTCGGAACCACTGGCGAAGCGGCGACCCATGTTCTCAAGGACCTTTTCGAGACTCGCCTGAGTCTGCATTTGTTCATTCGGTGCGGGAAGCAGATTCAACGTCAGTTTCTGATGCTTTTCCGGCACCTCCAGAATCACGACCGCAGGCAGGCTTGTATCCGGCTGAATCATGGAGAACTGCCAGCCAGCGGGAAAGGTGAGTGAAAACACATCGTCTTTAACCGTTATGGATTTCTCTTCAACGGCGGAATTTTTCTCCTGCCCATAGGACTGACTAACGATGCACAGACAAAGAATCGCAGCTTTGAAAAGATACATGGTGTTTCGTTCCGAATGAAGTGGTGACGAGTGCCTTCGCAGGAAGCGTATCATTCGATACCAGGGATTGCCAACAACTGTGTCCTTACAAAGTTGGCGACCCCAACGCCAAACGCCACGCGCGGGCCGCACAATTCAGGCTGAGTTATTTCTCAACTGAGTTCAGGGTCATCAATTCCGTGTTGGCGATCCAGGCCGCCAGATAAGGCTGCTTGTCCAGCGCTTCACGGAGCATGATCAGGAAAGGTTTGTCGAAAATGAACGTACGAGTTCCGGGCGTGTATTCGTAGTGCCCGTTTTCGCCGATCATGAATATCAAGCAACATGACGGTGTTGCTGGTTCCGTCTGTATTCCGCACGCGGCAGGCGATGGCTCGTTTAACCGCGTGCCCAGCGGGCCGCGCTAGCCGCCGATACTGACCGAATGCACAACCCGCAGCTAGCGTGGTTTTGATTTAGCGCCCATTTCGTTCGTAGTCCCGGCTTCAGCCGGGATTCGCGGGCAGTTCTGGACCCAAAGCCGCCTGAAGGCGGGACTACAAACTTAAATCAACACCCCGCTTGCGCCTTGCGGCACACTCAACATCACGTCCCTCAGTCCTGCCCGCGCGGCGTATAGATAACGACATCGAGCATTCCACGTTCCACAGAGTCAGCCGGCTCGGGAATTTGTCTGAGACGAAAATCGGAGCCTGCGCCGTCTGCTTGATGCGAATGGGAATCATATCGAGATTTGCCTGTCCCATTGGGATGACCTACAAGACACTGCGAAAGAGGAGCAATCACTTGCCGGACAGCGAAACAAAAAACCAACCGCAGATCTCAATGATCCAGCAGATCGCCGGGCGGCTTGCCACATGCATCGAGCCCACGGCAATTCTTGACATGTTAAACTCTGGCTGCCAGCCGGTTCAAGAGTTAGCACTCCGTAAGCTGCAGACATTGATGACTCAAAGAGATTGTTCACAGGAGTTACAATCTGCACTTCTTGCGTGTGATCAGCACGTCGGTGTCATCAATGCCATGACAGCACTGGAACCGGCATCGTGGACTGCAGGCTGCGATGTGGGGGCAATGCTCAGATCGGCAATGCGGTCAGCCACATCGGCAGGTCAGATTGCAGTGGCGCGGTTGATCTGTCGAAAGCGGCCATCACAGATTCCACTGCTGCTTGAGTCTCTCAACATGCCGATCGCTCGAATTCTCTGCGTTCACGCCGCACGCGGAGAACTCACAAATGACGCCATCATTTCCCTTGTACGATTCATGACGGAATCGGGCAAACTGTGTACGTTTCCGCCGGTGCTTGGTATCGCCATTTCGCCTCACTGGCTCGCGCAGTTTGCTGACGACAATCTCGTGATCGCGAAGCAACTGGCCGAATCATTTGGCAGTATCGAATTGGATATCTCCAGCTTTCCTTGCACTCATTTACACGAGGGCATCTGTTTCATTAACGACGAACTGGCTGGAGTGCCAGTGGACAGGTTGCGTGACGACTTGCTGTCCATCAGCCGTCATCTTTTGTCTCTCAGCGGTGTTCTCCCGGTTCAGACGGCTGTTCAACTGCACGATGGTCGCGGCATCGATTCGATGGATTTACGGCTTCCGCTGGATCAGGCGATGTTCTTTGCTGCCGTCCGCGAGTACGAACGCGAGGACTTTGCTGCACGACCCCTGGCGAGTGCGTTCAGCTTCACAAGCCTGCGCGACGAAGCATCCGATCCCGTTCGATTCCTGCACCTTCCTTCTCGAATGCTTCGCGAGCGTCTGGTACATGCACCATTGAAGATCGCGGAATCATTGAGTGTTCCTGCGGCATTGCAGACTCGGTTTGTATCTGAATATGCAATGACTCAATTGCGACACCGCGAGGATCAGCGAACGGAGTCACTGCTCTGCCTGTCTGCACGCTGGGCTGCAATGCGAGATGCTGGTAATTGGGCTACTCATGAGTTTCAGCCGATTCGAACGCAAAACGGAAATCTGCGATTTCCGGAGACACTCACGACGGTCATTCCTGACCGCAGCGTACTGGTAGTTGGTTCAACGAAGTACGAGGTTCGCCTGCCTGCGACCCCAGCCGAACACATCGTTTCGCCATGTGCAGCGGCGTGTCTGCGGTTGATGGCGATTCTGAATCACGCGGAACTTCAGGACGCTCGAAAAGAACTTCGAGACAACGAGAAATCATGGTCGGGGGTGCTGCTGCCGCTCGGCATGGAAATCCAGATTCCGCATGTCGATGACACGAAACATGTCGGCTGGAAAGAGCTGTTTCGAAGCATCGGGATTCCGTCACCGCGACGCCCGGAGTGCGGGCGGATGCTGGAATTGGCGCTTCCTCCATCTGTATCGTGGCATGCACCCTGCCGGATTCTCAAACTGGTGGCAGAGCTTGGGGTTCCGATCACTGCTCAGGATCTGGCGATTCATGTGTCACTTCAGGGAGATCTCGGACGTATAGCCGGATATCTGGCGTTCACTCAGTTGTTCATGAACAGTAGTTCCTTTCGGGCGCCGCGACCAAGAGCCGGTTTACGGCATGTGATGAGCAAAGGTCTGGTGCATTTGAACCACAATGTGAGCCAGTGCCGATGGGCTCATCCAGCCACATGCCGCACGGAACTGCGAGTCGTCATAGCGCGGGTTTTGCAAAGTGACAATCGCCTGCACATTGATGGGGAAGCTCTGGACTGTGTGCGACAGATTCAACTGATCGCTTCGGCATCAACGTGTTCTGCATCCGATTGTCGCCAAATGGCTCAGGAATTTGTTGAGTCGCTGCGAGCAATTGTACAAAACTTTCCACCGTGCCTGCGCGATCTGCTCGAAGCAGATTTCTACGAGTCAACGGGAGACTATCGGGCCGTTGAGTTATTGGACTCATTGACGATACTCAAACTCCGAGAGGAAGCGCGTCTGCTCTCTGCAGAACACAGGGCCGCATTTCGGCAAGCCGTGTCTGAAACCAGAGCGAGCTTTGCAGCACGAATCGAAATAAACCTGCGGCAGATGTCCGTGCAAAGTTCGACCTTGCAATAGCAATCCATGCGCGGCGTGCCAGCGTCGCTTTGCCGTCAAATCGGGCGAGTTGGTTGCGTCTGATTGCCGGAACTTAGCAGTTGCTGCGATTCGCGGTGAGGCGATGCGTTTGTACCGATGGACTGACGCCGCACCGCTCGCGGGAAGTGGTCATCTTTGCATACAGTCATAGATCTGCATCCGTTACAAGGTGGTCGATCAGCGATTCGCTGCGGAGCAGCGGTGTCCGGTAGCCTCGGGCTTTAGCCCGAGGTCCGGGATTCACAAAATATCCACAGCTGCGGAGCAGCGACGTGCAGGACCAGAATCAACGTCGCTGCTCCGCAGCTGTGGGGACCTTTTGGGCGAAATGACCTGCGGTTTCACCGCAGGCTACCTCACACGACTGCTCCGCAGCCAATCGCAACTTTCTGTCCGTCAATCGACCAGCTTTGAGCAGATGAACCCCAGTCATAGTGCTCAACACGTGTCCTTTGTGCAATCGGGGCTCCATGCTATAGAGTATCCGGCGGGATTCCGATGGGACTCCTCTTTGCCGCGATGGATCTGATCAGCCGGAACGCGCCGGTGGGATGTTGATTGGATCTGAGTTTGTTCGTGGGATAAGCTTCCAGCTTGTCATCGCTCAATGAAAACTCCAGGTGTATCTGGTCGGCGTGACAAGCTGGAAGCTTATCCCACTTTGAATCAGCAGACCGCTGGCGCCGTGCGGCTGATGGAACAATGTACTCCTGACCGAGAATCTCCATGACAGTTTTTCGTGCCATCATGGCGATAACGATTCTGCTTGCGATCATGTGGTCCAGCAAAGCGGCGGCGCAGGTGCTGGATAAGCAGGCGCAGCTCGAGGCGCAGACGTTTTGGGACAATCGGGACTGGGATTGGTATGCCGCACAGATTCCGTTCTTTGAATGTCCGGATGCGGACATCACGACGACGTATTACTACCGCTGGGAGCTGCTGACGAAGCATCTGACGTATGGTTCGCCCAACAGCGGCTACTCGTTTACAGAATTCATCGACCGGCCGTTCTGGTCGGGTGCCTATGGAGCGATCAGTTGTCCGGCGGGGCATCAGCTTTATGAGGCTCGCTGGCTGCGGCAGCCGAGGATTGCGCGCGACTATTTGAAGTATTGGTTCCGTACGCCGGGGGCTCAGCCGCGAAACTATTCGACGTGGCTGGCGGACAGCGCGTGGGCCGTGAATCAAGTGCATCGCGATGATGCGGTCACGATCGACCTGCTGCCGGATCTCGTCCAAAACTACGAAGGCTGGGAGCAGCGGCACTTCGTTCCCGAGGTCGGGCTGTTCTGGCAGACCGGTCACGACGACGGCATGGAGTTCAACATCAACAGCCG
>JAYTAK010000025.1:0-2234 GCA_043737515.1 Candidatus Kuenenia sp.
CCCTGATACTTCGCTCCTTCTGCAATCCAGCGTCGGAGGAGATCGATCTGTTCGGCTGACAGGTTCTTCTTGGTTTCTGCGGGCGGCATGTGCAGATCCGGATCTGTGGAAGTGATCCGGGTGAGCAATTCGCTGTGTTCCGGATCGGCGGCGACAATTGCGGTGGCCCCGGATTCGGCGGGTTGCGTGGCGCTGTCGTGTTGGTCTAATCGCAGTTTTGCCGCTCGCGTCGCATCATCAGGGCCATGGCACTGGAAGCAATTCTGCGAGAGAATCGGTTTGATATCTCGATTGAAATTGACCTCTTCAGCATGGGCTGCGGAAGACGCGGTCAATAACAGGATCAAGAAAGCGAATCGCATGGCGGGGAACTCACAGAATGTATACTCCTCGCGGCCAGGACTGAGGAACGTGTTGTTGAGTGAGCCGCAAGGCGCTAGCCGCGGGTTGTGCATTCGGTCAACACCGGCGGCTAGCGCCTTGCCGCTCACAAAACCTCAAATCTGACCGCGCGGAGGATAGATGCCAACTTATTTCTTCACTGTCACGAGATCCGTTCCTGGGTTTTCAGTCAGCAGCAGATTCCGAAAGTGATATTCCTGCGGCTTGTCGTTGCTGTGAAGCTGCAGTCCGATGGAGCATGCCTGCAGCATCTCCGGTTTGTCAGTGAAGTCAAACACTTCCTTGCCGTTGGCTGCCATACGAATGCGGTTATCGTTGACCAGGATTTCGATCTGATTCCATTCTCCCTTTTTTTCCAGTTCGCCACCCGGGCCGCCCGGAGCGACTCGATTGCGACGATGCGCGTCCCAGATGCCCCAGTCGTGGCAGAACATCAGCAAGGGGCCCTTGAAGCCGAACTTGTTGTCACCGGCGTCGGTGAATTGTTCGCCGAGAGCCGCGACTGCTGAATGCATGGTTGAGTGCCGATCGCTCATCGTCTGCTTGACTTCCAGCAACAGCCGAAAGTTGCGAACTTTCTTGTCAGTGAACAGGTACGTGCTGCTGGGAACGTTGTCATCGTTGGCACCACGAATCATGCCGTGATCCACGGTCCAGCGAGATGGATCACCCTGCCAGCCGGACAGGTCTTTTCCATTGAACACATGCTGCACGGTTTCTGTCTTCGGAATCGCTGCCTCGGCAACGGTCGGTTCATTGAAATCCGTCACGGGTTGCTCAAGATTGAGTTCTTTGATCCACGTATTTCGGTAACGCACATCGTGACCTTCGCACTGCAGCTTGAGGCCACCGGGAGTGTCCGTGATCCCTTTGCCACCATCTTTGTCGCCGTCGATTCCGGAGTTGGCTCCGCCCCAGACCTGATTGACTTCGAAATCGGTGTGAACTTTCTGACCGTTGAAGTACATCGTCACGCGGGCCTTTTCAACACGCTTTCCGTCTTTGAACCGAGCGGCTCGAAAGGTGACATCGTAGCTGTTCCAGCTTCCCAGCCCGTTGTAGGCGTGGTACGGCGATTCGGTTTCATTGATGATTGCAGCCAGTCCGTGCGTGGTCTTGTCGCCGTCCAGAACCTGAATCTCATGGCGATTCTGCAGATAGACACCGCTGTTGCCGCCCGGCTTGGCGATCAGCAGCTCAATGTGCAGACGGAAATCGCGGAATTGTTTCTTCGTGACGATGTCGGCTGCCCCGAAACGGCCTCCGGCGGCTGCGGGATCGTCTGTCATGACCGCCGTACCTCCATCAACCGGATCATCGACGATCTTCCACTTGATCGGCATCGCTGACTTGAATCCTGGTCCTTCCCAGTAGATCCATTTTTCGTTCAGCATTTCGCGTGAACCGTCGATGAACATTTCTGCTCCTTCAATCGGCTTCGCCCCGACACCAACGTCTGCGCGCGTTGTCAGAGCGGCGGTATGAAGCGACAGTACTGCGGCGGCGGACAGTATCACTCGTTGAACGCGGATCATGGGGCTCTCCAGGAAGGAACAGGCGGGAAGCCGGATTGTGGCCAGGAACGACGTAAACTGCAAATGTCAGGTGTTAACCAAAATACGCAACTGCATTCCGGAAGACTTTGATCCCGTCGCCTTCACCCCGCAGGCCACGGCGAGTCCACTGAGGATGTTGTGTGGCGAAGAGATAGCGTTCCGGGTGCGGCATCAGGCCGAGGACTCGGCCCGTGGTGTCGCAGAGACCGGCGATGTTGGCGATCGAGCCGTTTGGATTCTCCGGTTCCGGCAGCAGTGCAATGCGAGTCGGGTCGC
>JAYTAK010000026.1:0-2233 GCA_043737515.1 Candidatus Kuenenia sp.
AGAACCTGGGTCAGTGAAAACCTGGGCACAACGCTCGCCTCAAAGCGACAAACCGCCTACGCCGAATTCAAAAAAGCCGCATGATCATTCACAATACAAAAACCTGATTTTTCCGCCGTGCATCAGGCCAGTATGAGACTCCGTCCGGTGGTTCAACGACCAGAAACGGGCCTTCGAACCGCGATGCGTTCAGCAGAGCCGTGATATGTCGGGCGGTCGGGTGGTGTCCGACGAGTTGGAGCAGTGAAACGGAAGATTCCGCGAGCTTCGATGCGGGATGAACTTCACTCTTCCACTGAATCACGACCGGCGCAATCCCGTGCGACGGAAGTCGACCATCAGGCGGAATCGTGATCTGCCACTCCAGCGTGCCTCGGCTCATTTCTTCGACGACTCCCAGCTCAATGCATGTCGCGCTCGTGACGTTTTCAATGTCATTCGTGCGCATCACCCATGTTGCCAGCCGTGGGCGAGTCTCCGGCAAGAGTGTCTCCAGTTCGAACCAGCGTTTGCGTCGAGGAGGTTTGGCATCAGGATTAATGGAGATTACCTCCAGATAAGAACAAACCCCGATCTTCAGCAGCGCATTGTGGGTTCCCATGCGCGGGTGCTGGCCGCCCGGCTGCATTTTGCAGCCAAGCGACTGCTCCACATACTGAATGCCCGATGCAAGTGTGGGAGCCGTCACCACAAGATGGTCGATTGCGCTGGAGAGCATTTCGCAGTTCACCCTGTCAAGGTGGAGATCAGGGGTTCAAATCGCCTCGGGGACGCTTTCCACAATGCCAAGTGCATCTGTGACGTGTGCGCAAAGCCTTCTACAGACGCATTCCGATCTGATACGTCAGAAATGCGCCGATGTAAGCGAGAACAGTCATGTACACGAAGGAAAACACCGGCCAGCGCCAACTGTTCGTTTCGCGCCGGATGACCATCAGCGTGGAGACACACTGCGCACAGAGTGCGAAGAAGACCATGATCGAGACGGCGACCGGGATCGAAAATACGGGCGTGCCATCGGGCCATGTTGCGCTCTTCAATGTATCGCGGAGTCCGGCGTTTTCTTCGTCCACATCGCCGCCCAGGCTGTAAATTGTCCCCAGCGTTGCGATCACGACTTCGCGCGCCGGAAACGACGCTAGGACTCCCACTCCGATCCGCCAATCCCAGCCGAGCGGTTTGACAAGCGGTTCAATCGCGACTCCCGTTTGGCCCAACAGGCTTTTTTCCAGAAGCTGTGAATTCTGCAGATTCAACTGCGACGACAAAGATTCAATTTCCGCCGCGTGGATCTCTTCGTCCTCAGCCTGCAATGCTTCGATCCTGGCAGTCAATGCATACTGCTGAGCATGATCACCGGGGAACGAACCGGCGGCCCAAACGAGCACGCTGGTCGCAAAGATCAGCGTGCCAGCGCGGACGACGAACGACATGCCACTTTCCCAAACCCGCAGCAACACGACACGCAGTGATGGCAGATGGTAATCAGGCAACTCCAGCAGGAACGGCGAAGCTTCGCCGCGCAGCAGCGTCTTTCGCAAAATCAGCGCCACGGGAACGGCGACGACCAGCCCGAGAGTACTCATGGCAAACAATACAACCGCCCGCAATGGCAGCCAGCCGCCAAGCAGATGCGTATCCGGAATAAAGGCACCGATCATCAGCACATACACTGGCAACCGAGCGGAGCAACTCATCAGAGGCGCGATCAGAATCGTCACAAATCGGTCTCGCCGATCATCGATCACGCGCGTCGCCATGACTCCGGGAACAGCGCAGGCAAACGAAGACATCAGCGGCAGAAACGAGCGACCGCTCAGTCCGAGCAGACCCATCAGCCGATCCATCATGAACGCCGCCCGAGCCATGTAGCCGCAATCTTCCAGCAGGCCGATAAACAGGAACAGCAGACAGATCTGGGGCAGGAAGACCAGCACCGAACCGACGCCAGAGACGATGCCTTCCGTCAGCAGGCTTCGCAGTGGTCCCGGGGCCATCGTGTGAGTGATCTGCGCACTGATCCAGCCCAGTATTTCTTCAACGCCTGCGCTCACCGGCTGTGAAAACCAGTAGATCGTCGAAAACACAAACATCAGGACTGCCAGGCAGATCAGAAATCCGAATACGCGGTGCGTCAAAACGGCGTCAATGCGATCTGTGAGGGTGGCCGTCGGAATTCTGGATCGCTTCTGCACGCGCGACAGCAACTGACTGATAAACAGGTAACGCTGTC
>JAYTAK010000027.1:0-2227 GCA_043737515.1 Candidatus Kuenenia sp.
GGTGGGTAGGAAACTCACCGTTGGTGTTTTGTTTCGCTGGAGGAATTTATCAGTGTCGATTGAAGAAAAAGTGATTGGTATCGTCAGCGATCAGCTCGACGTTCCGAAGGAAGAGATTTCTCGCGACAGCTCATTTGTCGATGATCTTAAAGCAGACTCACTGGATATCGTTGAACTTGTCATGGCTCTGGAAGATGAGTTTGACGTCAAGATTCCCGATGAGGACTATGACAAGATTAAGACGGTTGGGAACGCGATTACGTACATCGAAGGCAAGTCCTGATCCTGTCTGCTCGCACTCTCCGGATTGGTGGATCACGGCTGGCGTCTGTTCTGCACAGGGCAGCGTTTTGCGCTGTGCTGTCAGGCTTGATTCAGACAAGTCGCTGGCGCGGGATTTCCAGCCGGGGTTGCGAGTACTTTTTTTGCGTCACGGGCTGAATCATGTCACGTCGTCGAGTTGTAGTGACAGGTCTCGGCGTCGTCACCGCACTTGGCTGCGAACTGTACGATGTCTGGGAAGCTGTGTGTGCCGGACAAAGCGGCGTCGGGCTCATTCAACGGTTCGACTGCCGGGATTTCAAGGTTCGGTTTGGCGGCGAAATCCGCAACTTCAATGCCAGCGAACATATTGCGTTCGACGCGAAGGACGAGCGGCGTATCGATCGTTTCTCGCAGTTTGCACTGGTCGCGGCGGACAAAGCGATTCAACAGGCGGCGATCGATTTCACACAGGGTGATCCGTATCGCTACGGCGTGCTGGTGGGAAGTGGTATCGGCGGACTGAACGAAATCGAATCGCAGCATTCGATGCTGTTCGATCGGGGCCCTGACCGGATCTCGCCGTTCATGATCCCGAAGCTGATCATTAACGCAGCCAGTGGTAATATCTCCGTGAGCTGGGGACTTCGCGGCCCGACGACCGCAGTCTGCACGGCGTGTGCGTCAGCGACAAATGCGATCGGTGATGCGTCGCGCATCATCCAGTTGGGTGTGGCCGATGTCATGATCGCGGGTGGATCGGAAGCCGGCGTCACGCCCATGGGCATTGCGGGTTTCGCGCGGACAGGCGCTCTTTCGAAGCGCAATGATGCACCGCATCAGGCCAGCCGTCCGTTCGATCGTGATCGCGACGGATTTGTGCTGTCGGAGGGTGCTGGAATTCTGGTCCTGGAAGAGCGTGACTTTGCACTGAAGCGCGGTGCCACAATTCTGGGCGAAGTGCTGGGCTATGGACAATCCGCTGATGCGATTCATCTCACAGTACCCGATCCGAAAGGTGCGGGTGCCGCTTATGCGATGAAGGCCGCACTGCGGGATGCCGGTGTGCGTGCGGACGAAATCGATTATATCAATGCGCATGGTACGGGCACGCCGCTCGGCGACATCGCCGAAACCAACGCGATCAGATCGGTATTCGGCAGTCATGCGGATGCGCTCGCAGTCTCCAGTACCAAAAGCCAGCTTGGCCATCTCATGGGAGCGTCCGGTGGAGTGGAATCGGCATTTTGCATCACGGCCATGCTGCGTCAGATCGCGCCTCCCACGATCAATCTTGATGAACCGGATCCAGAGTGCGATCTTGATTATATCCCGAATCGACCTCGCCACATGCGGATTCGCAGAACCATGAAAAACAGTTTCGCGTTCGGGGGGCATAATGCGTGCCTGGTTTTCGGTGAGGCGTAGCCGTGATGCTTGAGGTCAACGAGCGAATTCAGATTCCTGACTCTGAATTCACGTTCGCGTTTTCGCGCAGCGGTGGTCCGGGAGGACAGAATGTCAACAAAGTCTGTTCCAAGGCGCTTTTGACATGGGACGCGACGCGGTCGCCGTCGATCCCGCAGGACGTTCGCGAACGCTTTATGATGCGTTATCGCCGCCGTATCAACAAAGAAGGCATGCTGCTGATCACCAGTCAACGTTACCGTGATCAGGGACGAAACACGCAGGATTGCCTGCACAAACTTGTGGAATTGCTTCTGAGCGTCGCCATCACTCCGACAAAACGCAAAGCCAGCGCTCCGTCGCGCGGAGCCAAACAACGTCGGCTGAATGATAAGCATGTCCGGTCAGACAGAAAGCAGTCTCGCCGCCGCCCGAATCCGGGTGATTGAGCGAAAACAAAGGGGACATTGTGCTTTACTTGATAAGTAGAATCTGAATGCGGGCCTCAGAATGCGATGCCGCCTTATGTTGTGGTTCCGACGGCTGGCAGCCAGTTTCT
>JAYTAK010000028.1:0-5171 GCA_043737515.1 Candidatus Kuenenia sp.
TCCTACGCCTACGGCTCGCCGTTAAACGATCATTCTCCCACACGCGATTCTTCCTTCAAAACCAATTGGAACAGGTGTGGGCAGCGACGGATCACATGGTGTGCCTGCGTTCCGCTGGTCACACCCGGCTCAGCAAACATTGGGAGTGATGTTTTACTGCAAAGATTTCCGCGACGCGACCGATGTCCGCCGACGGAGCGGCGGACCTACGTAGGCGAGCCGCTCCGTCGGCTCGCACCACACACGGCGGGCGAAGCCCGCTTAAAAAATTCACAAACTGGTCAGCCGTGTGTTGACGCTAAACATTTGCCGCCGCGTAACGTATAACATGTCAATTCCACACCATTCCTGACAGGAGTACCGCGATGAACATTTCCTGGCCCGGCAAAGTTTTTCTGGCAATTGTTGTCGCACTTGAATTCACGTTCGTCCTCGCCGGACCGGCGGCCCATGCGGACGACACATCTCAGGTGATCACCGGAATTGAGCGACAGCCATTTGTCGCGGCAACTCGACGCCTCGTCGAAGCCATGGACTTTGCCGGCGCGCCGTTCAGTGAGAATGTCAGAAAAAAGATCGCGGATGCCGCAGCGATGCCTGAAGACAAGGATGCCGTGAAGCAGTTGCAACTGATTCTGGATCCGCTGTGTTTGGCCTTCGTCAACATCAATGCCGAAAGCCGTGTCAAAGTGGCCGAAGGTCCCGTGAAGAAAGAGCTGATGCAGCAGGGATGGCGGGCCTTCCTGATCAAGGTCCACAACGAAGCGGGAATCAACCCGGTTCTGCTGGCCGAAAGCCCGAACGCTCTCCCCGTGTACCAGCAGGGACGCGGGTCTCGAGAAGAACCTCGCAAGACTCAGACACTGGTGAATCCTGAAGACGTCCCCGATCGTTTTCTTGACCTCAACATGCTGCAGCGCGAACCGCTTAAGGATAAACTGTCCGGCTTGCTGGTGGAATATCGAGTCCTGTTGCTCTACAGCCGCGATGCCGGGCAGCGTGAAGCATCGCTCTCGTTTCACATCGGCGCGGGGACTCAGGATATTGGTTTCCGTAACGCGGTTCCGATCCTGTTTGACTGCAAATCAGCGGTCGCCGTTAAGTTGCAGATTCATGATGTTGACGGCGAACCCACCACGGCCAACTTCATTATTCGCGACACGAAAGGACGAGTTTATCCGTTGCCTTCCCGCCGACTCGCTCCGGATTTCTTTTTCCACGATCAGGTTTATCGCACCGACGGCGAATCCATCATGCTGCCTCCGGGCGACTATTCCTTCGTCGTCAATCGCGGACCTGAATATCTGCCGCAGCGTCTGGACGTTGCCGTAACGGACGGTGCCGAACAAACCGTCGCCGTCGATCTGAAACGCTGGATTCACATCGCCAGGCAAGGCTGGTATTCCGGCGATCATCATGTCCATGCGGCTGGCTGCGCTCACTATGACAGCCCGACCGAAGGCGTCGGCCCCGAAGCCATGATGCGGCATATTCTGGGCGAAGACCTGAACGTCGGCTGCGTCCTGAGCTGGGGGCCATGCTGGTACACGCAGAAGGAATACTTCAACGGCCAGGTCTCAGCACTTTCCAAGGGCGACTACTTGATGCGCTACGATGTCGAAGTCAGCGGTTTTCCTTCGTCGCACGCCGGCCATTTGTGTCTGCTCAAGCTGACTGAAGATGACTACCCCGGCACGACACGACTGGAACAATGGCCGAGCTGGACGCTGCCTGTTCTCAAATGGGGCCGCGATCAGGGGGGCGTCGTCGGTTACAGCCACAGCGGCTGGGGACTGGCGCTGCCGGACGTCATGCCGGACGGATCTCGCAAATTCCCTGGACAGCCCTGGGGCGGCGCACCACGAGGTTGGGAAGGAAAAGCCGCCACAAAGCTGCCGGATTACGAGATGCCGCGCTTTGACGGCATCGGTGCCAATGAGTTCGTCGTCACGACGGCTCACAACGTTTGCGATTTCATTTCAGCCGTTGATACACCGGCGATCTGGGAACTCAATATCTGGTATCACACACTCAACTGCGGCATGACGACTCGCATCAGCGGCGAGACCGATTTCCCGTGCATCTACGGAGACCGCGTGGGTCTCGGTCGCATCTACGTTCAGCTCGACAAGGGGCAGGATCTAACGTACGACACCTGGATCGAAGGCCTGCGCGATGGTCGAAGCTACTGCGGCGATGGACTGAGTCACATTCTGGACTTCAAAGTTGATGACGTCAGCGTCGGTCAGGGTGCGTATGGTAATCCGCTGAGCACACTCATGCTGGAGGCTCCGAAAACTGTCAGAGTCACATTCAATGCGGCAGCGCTGCTGGAAGAAACGCCCACAGAATTGACCGAGTCCATTCGCAACAAGCGTCTGGATGAAAAGCCGTACTGGCATCTGGAGCGTTGCCGCGAGGGATCGACTCGCAATGTGCCGGTGGAGATCATTGTGAACGGCGAAGTTGTGGCGACGCAGAAACTGATAGCCGATGGACGTGTTGAACCCATGAGTTTCCCAATCAAGATCAAACAATCATCCTGGGTTGCAGTGCGCATTCTGCCGTCGGTGCATACGAATCCCGTGTTCGTGCAGGTCGGCGACAAACCCATTCGAGCCAGCCGCCGCAGTGCCGAGTGGTGTCAGAATGCCGTGCAGGTCTGTTGGGAAGCCAAGCAGAACAACATTCGAGCGGAGGAACGCGAAGCCGCAAAACTTGCCTACGATCAGGCCGCAGCGATTTACGCGAAGATCCGAGAAGAAGCAACGGAATGAAATGCAGCCCTCATGGACCTACCTCGGAAAGGATCTCGCGGATGACATGTCCATGCACATCCGTCAGTCGGCGCGCGATTCCGTTATGCACGTACGTCAATCGAGTGTGATCAAGTCCCAACAAATGCAGAATCGTGGCATTCAGATCATGGACCGATGACACATTTTCCACCGCCTTGAATCCCAGTTCATCGGTCACGCCATAACTCACACCGCGTTTCACTCCCGCCCCGGTCAGAACCGCCGTGAATCCGTTCGGATTGTGGTCACGCCCGGCAGCACCTTTTTGAAACATCGGCATCCGCCCGAATTCCGTACACCACACCACCAGCGTGTCTTCCAGCAGCCCGCGCTGACGCAGGTCGCGAATCAACGCCGCCGAAGGCTGATCCATAATACGCGAATGAATATCGTACTGCTCCTTCAGAGCCTGATGTCCGTCCCAGTTCAATCGCCCGGCGCTGGCGTAGGCGCCGTTGAAGAGCTGCACAAAACGCACGCCTTTTTCAATCAGCCGGCGAGCCAGAATACAATTGCGAGCATAGCCAACCTTGAGTTCATCCTTTGGATCATCCGCACCGTACATCTTCAGAATGTGTTCGGGCTCAGAAGAAAGATCGCTGATTTCCGGGACCGTCAACTGCATTCTTGCGGCCAGTTCGTAACTGGCGATCCGAGCTGCCAGATCGCTGTCAGCGGGATTCTGTCGCAAGTGTTCGGTGTTCAGGAACCGCAGCAGATTGCGGGCAGCGAGGTCGCTCGTCGATGTGACTGAAGTCGGCGGGGCGAGATTTCGAATCGGTTGGCTGGAACTGAACGACGTCCCCTGAAAAACCGCAGGCAGAAATCCTGAGCCCCAGTTGTTGGTACTGGCCTGTGGAATTCCGCGCGGATCCGGAATCGCCACAAACGAGGGCAAGTCCTGATTCTCCGTCCCCAGCGCATAAGTCACCCATGCACCGATGCTCGGGAAACCGTCCTGCACAAATCCGGTCGAAAGAAAGTTTTCCGCTGGCCCGTGTGTGTTCGTCTTGCTGGTCAGGGTGTGGATAAACGCAAAGTCATCGACCTGCTCCGCGAGATACGGAATCATGTCCGACACCATCTTGCCAGTTTCACCGCGCGGTCGAAAGCGGTACTGCGGACGAGCCAGATTTCCCGCTGGCCCCTGAAACGTCACCGCTGGCCCGCCTGGCATCGGCTTGCCGTCCTGCCGGATGAGTTCCGGTTTGAAGTCCCACGTTTCCAACTGACTGCATGCACCCGCGCAGAAAATGACCAGGACACTCTTCGCCTTCGCCGCCGTATGTCCCGCGCGTGCAGCATGAGGCCGCTCAGGATCAACAAGCGGCGCATCTGCTGACTCCGCCGCCAGCAATCCCTGCTGCGATAACAACTGTGCCAAAGCAATCGCACTCAGTGACGAACCCGTTTGCGCAAAGAATTCCCGCCGATCCAGCAAGCTGCGACCGGTGTGAGTCAATATCGAATTCTGCAGACGCATCATCGCCCCGTGTCCCTGAGTCAATTATCTCAATGCCGCAGGATGGCATTCCCTGGAACTCTGGTCAACCACGAAGTCGTATGTCGCCACGGTCGGCCAGTTATTGAAGATGCGTAATCTGTAGCACACCGAATCACTGAGGGACGTGTTTTATCGGGATGGAAATCTGCACGTCTTTGCGTGTGAGTTTGACGGTTTGAGTCGTTTGGGATTCTTCGGGCGTACCCGAATGCCGGGTGATTTCGAGGACGGCGGTTCCAGCCACGGCATTGCCAAGGATAAAGCGGACGGTGGCTTTGTACTCGCCGTCGGCAGCGACGCGGCAGACATACTGTTCGTGGCGTTTGGCATTGCCGTCCTTTGCTGATCCAGAATCGTCATGCGTGAAGCGGGCTCCATCGGTCGTGCGTCGATTCCTGAAACTGCACTGTTCACCGTTCGGCTGAGTCACCAGCAGATCCAGATCGGCCGAGCCCACCCAGCGCAGGACGAGCAGCAGGTCGATGGCGGATGCCTCGCGAAGCTGCATGCGGATGCGTTCTGCCTGTGGCGAATCTCCGGCCTTATCCAACTGCGCGGCGATCTCCATGATCACTTTCTTCGCTTCGTCGTGCTGAGCGGCGGAATCGTCAGTCCAGACGTGTTGCAGGATTCCGCAGCGAGCCCAAACCCGGTGTTCCGGATTCTTCGATTTGTCCGCGACGCTGCGGGCCAGCAGCCAGGATTCGGGCAACTCCGGATTGAGTTCCGTCGCTTCGCGGCAGATTCGCATGGCTTCGTCCCAGGCTTCAAACCGGGACAGCATTGCAACGGCGATCAGCAGTTCAGGGATATCGGCGTTGACGAAGTCGATTCGCGATTCCAGCACGCGGGCGATGTCTTCGGCTGGA
>JAYTAK010000029.1:0-5170 GCA_043737515.1 Candidatus Kuenenia sp.
ACAGGCAACTGGGACTGATTGGCCGCCTGAGTCGTCGCGCTGGCATTCAACGCGCTCAGTTGGGCCGCAGGCCATGCGATCCCTGATCCAGACGTCGTAGCGTCAGAAATCGCGATCATCATGTGTTCATCTTCAAGTGTGTCATCCATGGCAAACAACACCGGGAGCGGATACGGTCTGGCTGGGGGAATCACTCCGAAAGTTGACGGGTACTTTGCATCCGGATAGACCGGCTTTCCCCCCATGCCTGAATCTGGAAAGTACTGTGAAATAGCCGCCGTGATCGGAGTCGCTGAATCGATCCAGATTCGGAAACGTTCAACCTTCTGGAATTTGTGCTTTTCGGGATTTACGAACCGGCCCGTTGGCTGATCACCATTCACCAACTCAAACCAGAGCTTAACAGCCAGAGTCGGCGTCGGGGTGGGAGTCGGGTTCGGGTTCGGCGGCTTCGGCGGCGTTAAGTCTGCTGCCCCGATGATCGAGAACCGGCTACCATCGGATGTTGTCGCGGTATGCACCGGTATACTCGCGGCAGGACTGTGCGTGAGTGCTTTGTACGCAGCCTCCGCTTCCTCTGTTGTCAGATCGGCGCTGACGGAAATCGATTGCAGGGTGCAGAATACAAGAGCTGCAATGCCGATTGATACGCAAGTTCTTCTCATTTTAGATCCCTCCGGTTAGTGAATGTTGTGTCAGATCAAAAAAGCTCACCGTCATTGAACTGAATTAAACTGCGTTGCAGGTCAAATTGCCAGCTTGCGGGACCTTCTTTTTGTCGAAATTGTCAGGGCGAGTTCAGCAGATCCAATGTGCCGGAGACAGTACAACCACAGTGCATACCGACCGAACAACACTGATCATCAATTCATTCTGTTTAGTCCGGAGAGATGGGTAACAAGTGTTCGGAGACATGGGTAACAGATTTCTGTCAAGCTACTGGTCCTCGGAAAGGAGGATTGGAATGGCTTGGAAAGAAGTGTCGTGAGCATCCGGCGCGGGGAGGTCGGAAGTTGCGTCGGCGGTTGCAGAATTTGAAGAAGGATGTCAAGGTTCCGGCGGCGAGCACGATCACGGAGATTCTGCGTCGTCATGGTCAGCTCAATGAACGCGATGGTGCGGGGAAGCCGAACGTTCAACGGTTCGAGCCTGCGACAACGAACGAACGGAAACGGTGCAATGCGAACTGGTCGAGATGTTCTGCCATCATGGACTGTTGGTATAACGTGGGATAAGCTTCCAGCTTGTCATTGCGTTCAAAAAACATGGCGTTTTTGTCAGTCGCTTTGATCCTTCGTTACACCTTCCGCCTCGTCTGAAAATCATGCCGCACCAGGCCTGGCAGAACGTCAGCGTCCAGACCGGCCACGCGGCCGGATGCCAGCAAGTCCCAGGCGATCGCCGCCATGGCCGCGTTGTCGGTGCAGAGTTCCAGTGGCGCGATCAGAACTTCGATGCGTTCGCGTTTCCCCATGCGAGCCAGTTCATCGCGAAACATCTGATTGGCCGCGACGCCACCACCGACGCATAGTCGCGAATATCCAAGCTGACGAATGGCCAGACGACATTTTGCAACAAGCACTTCGACGGCTGCTTCCTGAAACCCTGCGGCCAGATCTGCCACACGATCCGCTGGCGTTTCCGTCAACTGATCAGGCCCGGGAACCCCGCGCCCGGCATACAGCACGGCAGTTTTCAATCCACTGAAACTGAAATCCAGCTTGCCGCTGTGCAGCATCGGACGAGGCATCTTGTAACGCCGTGGATTTCCCGTCAGTGCGGCTTTTTGAATTGAAGGACCGCCGGGATAGGGCAGATTCAGGATTCTGGCGACCTTGTCGAATGCTTCACCGGCGGCATCGTCCGTCGTACTGCCGATGAGTTTGCATTCGGTGGCAGATCGGCAGTCGTACAAGTTTGTATGACCACCGCTCACGACGAACCCCACGCAGGGATAAATGGACTGAGCAAGCCCCATTCCGCAGGCATAAATATGTGCTTCAACGTGGTTCACGGTGATCAGCGGAATCTGCAGACTCATCGCAATTGTCTTCGCGGCGGTCAATCCCACTAGCAACGATCCCACCAGTCCCGGTTCTGTCGTCACCGCCACCGCGTGCAAGTCCTGTGGCGTGCAATCCGCGTCTCGCAGTGCTGCCTTGATGACGGGCAGAATGCGACGCACATGCGCGCGAGACGCAATCTCCGGGACGACACCGCCCCATTCGATATGCAGTTCGTGTTGCGATGCAATAATGCTCGAAAGAATCTTGCCATCTTCGCGCACGACTGCGGCCGCGGTTTCGTCGCAGGACGATTCGATGGCGAGAAGTCGGCGAAGGTGAGTCAAGCTGGTCACAGTTGAGAGGGATCTTGAAAATGGTGAGTGTGCTGCCACAGGATGTTGCAATTGAATCAAACAGAGTTACAGATGATCGCTACTGGCACATCGCCTCGAATCAGCCGCCCTTGAATGGATTTCTTTCCGGCGCTTCATCGTGCGGAATCGCTCCCAGCAGTCCACGAATCATCCAGTTGAGGATTGGTTGTCGATGTCGGAGCCAGATTTTCATGGGTACTGGTCTGGCACCCATTCGAGCTTTTGGGTCCAGCGCCGTTCGTCCGAACGAGACCCGGCGGCAACCAAACCTGACGGCGTCGTCGATGCACACTTGAAGCAGGCGAAAATAGAGTGGACACTGCTGATTCGCTTCGTAGTCGAATCCAATGTAGTAGCCAACAGAGGTGTCTCCATCTTTCAGACTGGTGATAAATCCCAGAATCTCCGATCCACGCTTTGCCACTGTACATCTGAATCGGCTGCCGCAGGCAGCGGCCAGAGTCGGCAAATATGCGACCGAAAGGGTCACGGGGCGAATTGCCGCTTTGGCATGCACATTCAGGTAGAGTTGATGCAGTCGTTCGGCACAGGCACTGACATCAGTCAGCAACTCAAGCTCGATTCCTGCATTCGTGACGTCCTTCACAATCTTTCGCGCGCCACTGCGATATTTTGAAGCAAGGCTATTGATGTAGTCGTCGAAAGTGTGCCAGGTCTCGGGAATGTCGAGTACCATGTTTGGATCTGTTTCCAAAGGACGATACTCAAAGCTCTCGAGTGTCGTGATTCCAGCTTCCTCACCTGCAGCAAAATCTTTGACCATGACAATGTCTGTTTGCCCGGACAATCGATCAGCCCGGCGTATCCGATAGAGCGCCTCGGCAACTGCAGTCCAATGAATATCCGGAGAATAGTCGGGCGCAAGAGCCACCGCGTGTTGTCCCCACGATTGCAGATTGCCGCAAACGAGCAGTCTCCCTTTGATTCTTGACAGTGCCTTCTGTTTGACCGTGTTGTTCGCTTGATTGACGAGACCGCGAATCCTTTCCTTGACAGACCGATTGTCATTCCCAACAGCATCCTGCTTCATCAGCTTACGTCCGTCAATTTCGACAAGCTGAGCGGCAATCGCAGCAACTGGCATCCGGCCATCAAAAGCCATCGCGTACCGACCGGAAACATTTTCCGGCCCTGCCTGCTCGACAACCTTCAGATATTCGCGAGACAGAAAGTACGACGACGAGGTTGTCAATGCATCCCAGGCTCCTGCAGGAACCAGATCAATACTGTCCGCCAGAACGAATTTGAGGCCTGAGGGTGTATGACGTTTGCGGTGCGCCTCACTTGCGTCACGCACGCGCTGTTTCAACGTCCGCCGTGAATTCGCCTTTTTATCTGCCACGTAACAATCCTGAAGGCTCTGGGAAATCAAAAAGTTACAGACTATGTCTTAGTCATCACATCCTTGCCAACCCATGGACGCAGCACTTCAGGAACCACAACGCTGCCATCGGCTTGTTGATAGTTTTCCAACACCGCGATGATCGCTCGGGCACAGGAAATCGCTGTGCCGTTGAGCGTCTGAACGAACTGGGTCCCCTTCTTATCGGGGCTCTTGCAGCGGATGTTCAAACGCCGAGCCTGGTAGTCAGTGCAGTTGGAAGCACTGGTGACTTCGCCGTATTCGCCCGCGTCTCCACGTCCCGGCATCCAGGCTTCGATGTCGAATTTGCGATACGCCGGCCCGCCCAGATCTCCCGATGCCGTGTCGATCACGCGATACGGAATCCGAAGTCCCTGAAAGACTTCTTCCTCGATTCGCAGAATATCTTTGTGCAGCGTGTCGGAATCTTTCAGATCCGGGCCCGTGTATCCAAACATCTCGACCTTTGTAAACTGATGCACGCGGTAGATGCCTCGTCCCGCGCGACCGGCGGCTCCTGCTTCGGTACGGAAGCAGTGCGAGAGCCCAGCGTACTTCAGAGGCAGCGTTGCGATGTCGAGGGTCTGGTCTTTTTGAATCCCGCCGAGCGTAATTTCCGCCGTCGCCACGAGACTCAAATCGCTGTCGGCAACCGAATAGATCTGTGTTTCATTGCCGCGCGGGTTGAATCCAATGCCTTCCAGAACCGAATCACGGGCCAGATCCGGCGTCGTGAACAGCGTGAAGCCTTCGCCGCGCAGTTTCAGCAATGCATACTGCACGAGCGCCATTTCCAGCATCACAGCGTCGTTTTTCAGGAAGTAAAATCCTGAACCAGCAACACGCGCGCCCGCCTCGAAATCAATCAGATCCAGATGCGCAGCGATCTCGACGTGATCTTTTGGCTTGAAGTCGAACGTCGGCTTCGTTCCCCAGACCCGGAACTCGTGAGCGTCTTCTTCGCCGCCGATCGGAGCATCCGGATGCGTCATGTTGGGAATGCGAATCTGTTCCAGCCGCAGTTGTTCTTCGATTTCCTTTTGCTGTTCCTCCGTCTGGTTGACCTGCTCGCGCAGGGCCTTGCCTTGTTCGACAAGTCCTGGTCGATCGGCAGCGGACGCCTTCGGAATCTGCGCAGAGACTTCCTTCTGCTGACGCCGCAGTTCGTCGCCTTTGGCAATCAGCGCGTTTCGCTGATCGCGCAATCGGATCACGGCATCGACATCGACGGTGACTCCGCGTTTGAGACAATTGTCGATGACTTCGTCACGATGTTCGCAGATGAACTGCAGGTCCAGCACTGGGGAAACTCCTGAATGTGGTTCGACTCGTTGAGTCGAGTGTTTAGTTTAACGGCGAGCCGCAGGCGCAGGCGAATCACGGCATCAACATCGACGGTGACTCCG
>JAYTAK010000030.1:0-5168 GCA_043737515.1 Candidatus Kuenenia sp.
CCTCAGCACTCTTCGTACGAGCCATTCGTCAGGTCTCCATGTCTTGATTCAGAAACTGGAAACCCACTACGATAAACGGCGTGTCAATTATGGTTCTGGTGTACGCTTACACGAGTCCTGCAGGCACATATCAACCGAATCAATTTGGCTTGTTCGACATGTCTGGAAACGTGCATGAGTGGTGTTGGGACTGGTTTGACGCCGAGTACTATTCGCAATCGCCACCGAACGACCCTCAAGGACCATCGAGATCTCCTGAAGGTTTGCGAGTCAATCGAGGCGGTGGATGGGAAAGTCCGCCGACTACATGCCGTGTATCAGTTCGCGGTAGAGCTCATCCAAGTGTCAAGTACTGGGGTATTGGTTTTCGCGTAGCCCGCAATCTGTGACAAGTCATGTGACTTACGCCCCGACACCCGCAGTTTTCCGCACTTCGAGTGACTTTGCCGCGCCAGCAGCTACTTTTCCCGCAGAATTCAGCATTTCAAAAACTCTCTGTCACAATTTCTTCGCTGACTATTGAGGCAGTGAAATTCCAGTCCTCAGGGTCGCGGACCATTTCAACCAACTAGTTCCGTCTGTGGCGGAGAATTCAAAGATGCGACGACTTCCCAGCCTGGCGCTGATGACTGCGTTTGCGGCCCCTAGCCAGTTCACGTCTGCGGGCTGGACGTTAACCGCCTCGGGCCTGCGTCGCAGGTCGTCTGCAACTCTTGGCATTATTTCTGTACTTATCAGAATCCCCGACGCAATAAGGAGCGTTGTATGAATGCAAATCGATTGACTTGGTTGGCCGTGGGGATATTCGCATTAAATGCCGCAGGCTGCGGGAATAATACAGAATCAACCGGCTTGCCAATCACGGAACGCAATTCCGGCTCGACGGTTTCGCAAGCCGATCCTGGTCGGACGACAGACTTACCGAGCGAAGGTAGCGACGTAAGTCAGCAGAGCGTCGTTGACGTTCAATCTTCAACGGCGAGCCTTGTGTCCGATGAACGGCAAAGCAGTAGCGACCAAGCAGATCCGATCGAGAGCAAAACTATCATGATTCCGGAGCCTGCCGATTCGTTTCTTCGGCATGATGGCGTGTACCGGTCCAAACGCAAGACAACCCTGATCGACTTGCCGAACGCCGATGTCTACAGCTATCTCGCATTTACTCGCGACGGCACCGTCTATTGGATCAATGGAGATTACATTCCTGGGCAGCACTATCTGGAGCAACCGCAGGCCGACGGATCGTTTCTGATGAAAACGGTTTCTTTAGCGGACCAGCCGGAATTCATATTTAGGAGTTGGATTGGAAACAAGCAGGAATCGCCGCCCACGCACGCCCAATTCGGGAATACGTCGGGAAAGCTGCAATTCCGCTTGCTTGAGTTCGACAACTATTCACAGACCTTCATTGAAGTCGATTACGCAGGCGAAATAGCTGGCGAAGGGATTCGACTTTCGTGGCGTGCGGATGTGCCTAACGCGAAGACGTTCGAGGCGGAGTACCAGTTCGTAGCGATTCCGTCCGGCGAATCATCAACGAGCGGGGTGATCGTCCCGTGAACGGAGCTTGACCGCCCGATACGTGTATCACGCTCAAAAGGTTGATGTTTCTCATCCGTTTTATTCCGTGTCTGAATCTCAGGAGTCAGAAGATCATGTTTCACCGCTTCCGCATCATGTTCGCTGTTTGCATCGCCGTGCCCCTTGCGATTGTCGTTGGAGGATGTGGCCGCACAACGGGCTCGTCCGGCTCGTCCTCGACAGCCGCGACGGGCACTCCACCCGTTCATGTTACGGAACCCACTCCTCAAGAAGAGTCTCATCAGTCTTCCGTTTCGCCGGAAGCACCTGCCGGTCATGCAGCCGTCGCGCCTGATCCGGAAACCAGCCTGGAAGCTCGCGCGGAGAGTGGTGATGCACAGGCACAGCATGAACTGGCGCTGCGTTTGTTCGAGGAGGCAGACGATCGCCAGCCGGACGCTGTGGTAAATGCGGTGCAATGGATGAAAGCAGCCGCTGCTCAGCGGTATCAGCCGGCTTGTCTTGGGCTGGCGAGCATGCATCTGGTTGGACTGCATGTCGAACAGGACGCGGATGCCGCACGCCAATTGTTCGAATTTGGAATTTCACCGGACAACGGTGACGCAGAAGCGGGGCTGGGACTTCTGTTCCACTGTCAGGAACAATTCGCCGAGGCCAGAGCGTGGTTCGAGAAATCGGCCGCGAAGGGATGCACCATCGGTGACAATCATATGGTCGTGAATCGCCATCTGGGGCACATGAATTTTCACGGGATCGGAGGTCAGCGTGACCTCGCCGCCTCAGAACGTCATCTCCGCCTGGCCGCCGAAAAAGGCTGTGACGCCTCTATGGCGTGCCTGGGCGACCTGATGATCCAGATTCAGAGCAGTGAGACGGCCTCCGCCGAGGGCGTTGAGTGGTACGAGCGAGCCGCTTCAAAAGGCAACGCACACGCCAACTACAATCTGGGAGTGATGGCCTATCAGCACGGCGATGCGGTCGCTGCCGGTCGGCACTTCGTCGCGGCCGCCGGGCAGGGACACGCCGACGCCGCATCGAACTACGGAGTCATCCTGTTCCAACTGGGTGACTACGATCAATCCGAACGATGGCTCGTGAAGGCCATCGAACTGGGTAGTGCTGATGCCATCCTTCAGGTCGGAGTCGTCAGGCGACAACGACAACTGGAAGAGAGGCTGTTTGAAAAAGACCTGCTTTATTATGCGAACTGAGGTTGTGGCGTGATGTTCGATCAGTCACTAACGTTATTTCACCTTTCCGCCAGGAGTCCAAACATGCGATTCGTTTGTGTGCTGTTTCAGGTTGTCTCGATCATCGTGGGATTGCCAATTGCCTCAGTCGCGGCCGATGGCGAAATCGGAGTTCAACTCTACACCGCCTCCCGCACCGAAGGGACCATGATTCAAAAGGTCGTTCCGGGCTCACCAGCAGACCAGGCGGGTCTGAGAGAGGACTCGGTGATCACTCACGTCGATGGTCGAAAGGTGTCCGACGCTGACAGCTTCCGTGCATTGCTGTCGTCATATCAGCCAGGCAAGTCGGTAAAACTGCAACTGCTTGATAACGAAGTGGTCGCTACGGCGGACGTTGTGCTGGCCGCTCGAGGGTCGAAGTATCGTAATCCACTGGAAGCACCGGAGTATCTTGAAGCGGTGGAGGAAGCAGATGACGTCGGTGCTCGGATGGATCAGGACTACAAACGTCCCGGGAAACCGGTCATTGGTCTGGAGATCGACGCAGCGTATGTGTCAGACCGGTCATTTGATTTCTTTCGAGATTTCACGCAGTTGCAGTCGCTCACGATTGAAGACTATGCCTTCGACAACAAGTTTACAGGGGTTGGTCTTCAACAACTGAGTGAGCTGCCGCTTCTGCAAACGATAGTGCTTCGCGACTGGACGCTGAAGCCATCGTTTGCGGAGCATCTGGTTCATTTGCGCGGACTGAAAGCTCTGGATCTGGAAAAATGCGAACTTGCTCCCGGAGCATTGGACCGAGTCGCCGATGTGACGAAGCTGGAGCGACTGGAATTGAACGGAGCAAAGATCGGGGACGGTGACATCGCCTCCGTCGCGAGAATGACATCACTGAAGACGCTCGACCTGAACAACACGATCTTCCGTGGCGAATCACTCGCCGAGTTTCATCAACTGAAGGATTTGCAACACCTTTACATCGTCAACACTGACGTCACAGATGAGGATCTGGTGCATTTGAAGGAGTTGCCGCAGCTTGTTTCTCTGGGCCTGAGTGAAACCCGGATTACCGAAAATGGCCTTGCCGCTCTGAGTCACCTTTCAAAGCTCGAAATCCTTGGACTCAGCTATTTGAAGTCGCCAGGAAATGAAGAGCCATCTGAGGATGATCCCAGTGACGGCGCGGTTACGGGCTCCGTCATCGAAGCGACGGAGGATTCCATTGCTGACGGAGCGGTAGAGCGAAGCAGGAACCCGACGGTTTCGATCGCCTCGATCGAGAAACCCCTTGGACATCTGACTTCGATCCACGAGTTGTGGATCGAGGGTCCGGACTTTGAACCGAGTGACGTCCGCAGGCTCGCACGCATCTTTCCGAAGGCGAAGATCGTGACTTCCGATAAGACGATTCTTCCTCGCACCAGATGATTCGTGGCATTGATCTCCGAGACAGAGAATCTCTGGAACTCGTCATCACAAGACCGAATGCAGAATGACCCTTTCCATGATCTCAAAAATCACTTCACGAATCTACCGCCTGCTGTCGTTTGATCGCCGTTTCCATCGACGTCGTCGGGCTGCGGCCCATCCGATGGCGGCGGAGTGTCTCGAAGTTCGGCAGCTCTTGTCGGCAGAACCGGTTCGAGCCGGACGATCGCAGGATCTTCTTCTCGTCGTCAATCCAAACGACGAAAATGCGGTGCGAATTGCCAACGCCTATCAGGCACTGCGTTCCATTCCGGAGCGGAACATTGTCTTCTTCGCCGCCCCGAGTGAAGGAGGGTTCACGAATCTGAACCTTGACAATGAGAGTTTTGTGCAGGCTTACCTGACTCCGCTTTGGAACGAGATTCAGAACAGAGGGCTAAGTCAACAAGTCGACTTTATCGGAGCAGTCGGGCAGACCCATTCATACTCAGTTGGCCAAGAGCGACAGTCACTCTCGTACTTTCTGACTCAATTACCGCAATATGCCACTGGTATGTCTGTGACAAGTGGCCAGGACACGTCATTCGGAATCGGTGCAAATTCGTCTCAGCCAGCACAGTTTGATGTCGTTCATTCGACCGAGAACCACACCGTCTTTGTCAATGGGGGAACCGCGCAGCATCGTTACTACATGGGCGGGATGATTGGGGGGACCAATCGCCTTGGCAACACAGCGGACCAAGTCATTCAGAGCTTGACACGCAGCGTCAATGCGGATGGGACTCATCCGGTCGGCACGATCTACTTTGTGGGTCGTCGGAATGAATGTAGTCTCGTGCCCGTTTCTCCAGGTGCTGGTCAGTTGGGACCCTCAGACGCAGATATCCGCCAGTTTGGTAACTGACATCCCATCTCGTCTTGGCAACAACTTCGCGCGGAACAGTCAAATCGAATGTATGGACCCGCTTGACGTTGGCAGGCAGACGTTTCACGGCCGCCCGG
>JAYTAK010000031.1:0-2222 GCA_043737515.1 Candidatus Kuenenia sp.
TGGCGCGGGACTTGTGTGTCGAATTGACTGGATCTCGTACGGAAACCGACTGGATTCGCGGCTTGTCCGAACGGCCGAATTCTCCGGCAAAAAACCTGAGCCGTACGCAGCGTCGTGAACTGGCAGACATTCTGGCGCTTGCCTTGCGCGGGGCCACGATCCATTTGTCCCGTCGCAGATTCATCGCACTTGGCCGGGCGATTAAGGAACTTCGCGATCAGCACCGCGTGTCGCCGATTGTCTGAACGACAATGGCCTGTCCCGTCAGTCGCAGTTTCGTATACTGCCATGGCTGGCCAGTAGTGCGTATTCGCCCGACACGCTTGCGTTTCGAAGGACAGCAGAAGAAACTTCACGGCCTGACCGGCATCGGAGAATCGACTGCCACTATGTCAGATTGCCACAACAACAAACACCGGCCGACAGCAGGCTGTCAATAGCCCAGGACAGTTCAGAATATGAAAACAAATCCCGTGAAGGCTGCGCTGGCTGCCGGACAACCTCAGGTCGGCACATGGCTGTCGTTCGGTGATGTGTTTACAGCACGCTTGATGGCGAAGACCGGATTCCCGTGGCTAACGGTCGATCTGGAACATTCGCCGATTGACTGGCAGATGGCATCGCTGATGTTTGCCGTGATCGCGGATGCTGGCTGCGTGCCGTTGGCTCGAGTTCCTCGCGGCGATCACGATCTGATCAAGCGCGTGCTGGATGGAGGCGCGTGGGGCGTCGTGGTGCCGATGGTTAATACGGTCGAACAGGCAAAGATTGCCATTGCAGCGGCAAAGTATCCGCCTCAGGGAAATCGCTCGATCGGTGGCAGTATTCCCGCTCAGAATTTTCAGACCGGGACTGGTGAATACTATCGTCGAGCGAACGACGAGATTCTGGTCATCCTGCAGACCGAATCACCTGAAGGCGTCGCTAACGCCGAAGCCATCTACAGCCTTCCTGGAGTCGATGCCATCTTTGTCGGGCCGAATGACTTGTTCTGGCAAATGAAGAAGCCTGACGGGACAGAACCAACCCCTCAGGAATTTGAAGCCATGCTTCAGCGCGTACTCGCAGCAGGGAAAAAAGCGGGGACTCCCGTCGGAATTCACTGCCAGACAATCCCGGAAATCCAGCACCGGATCAGTGAAGGCTGGCAGTTCCTGGCCCTGCAAAGCGAGCTGAAAATGATGGTATCAAAGGCCCAGGAACTTGTGGAGGAACTGGGACTGGAGACAGCATCGGACCTTGTGTGCTATTAGCCGGTGTCGAATTTCCCCGCTTTCGCAATCGGAAAGTTTGGCCGATCTTCACAATTGTCTTGAAGCGATTTTAGATGAAGTGAACGTCGGGGCTTGACGAGGGGTGTTGAACACAAACAATACAGGACATTGGGATCGCTGTTTGAATGCTCCGACTTCAGCCGGGAGTTTGCAACGACCACGCTGAGATCCTATCGACTTTCTGCCAGGGAGTTTTTTCGATGCCGTTCTATCCTGCACTCTCAAAGCTCGTGAAGTTATTTGCTCTGCTGATGGCTTTCTGTCTCACTGGACCTGACTGCTGCGCTCAGGCAGCAACCAAGCAAAAATCAGCAAAGCAAGACGCTGCGAAGCAGGATGCCGCAAAACAGGCAGCAGCCAAACAGGCAGCGCCCAAACAGCCGGGAGCCGCGAACACGCGGGACGAAAAGCTGGCCGCAGCCGATGGTTGGCCGATTCATGCTACGTATTATGAATCCGCTGCCGCTGCCAGCAAGGAATCGCCCGTGGTCATCTTGCTGGCAGGTGCCGAAGGACGTGACAAACAAGACGCGAGGAATCGTCGCGTCTGGCAAAACGCGGCGGTCGTACTTCAAAAAAGTGGCTTCGCGGTTCTGGCTGTGGACCTGAGAAAACATGGCGACAGCATTCCGGAAGCAAGTGAAGCAGATTCGCCATTGCTCAAGATGATGCCGACGGATTATGTCGTCATGGCTGCGGCGGACATGGATGCTGTCAAAGAGTTTCTGCTCAGCGAACATCAGAATGAAAAACTGAATATCCGCAAGACGGGCATCGTGGCCGTCGGTTCCAGCGCCATGGTGGCGGCCGCCGCCACAGTCGCAGACTGGGCGAAGAAGCCCTATCCGGACGGCCCAACGCTGGAGACCAGCACGCCGCGTGGACAGGATGTGCGGGCGTTGATCATGTACAGCCCCGTCGCCAACGTGAAAGGCATCAATTCCACGA
>JAYTAK010000032.1:0-11859 GCA_043737515.1 Candidatus Kuenenia sp.
AGACGTTTTGAGTGCCGATGACCTGCGGTTTCACCGCAGGCTACCGTACGCCGCTGCTCCGCAGCGAATCGCAAGTCGATACATCAAGGATTTGGGTAAGGACAGCGTATAGGCACCGACGAAAAGGAAGTCAATTCCTGCTGCGGACAATGCGGACAATATGTCTCTGAAGTCTGGGTTGAACAACGTCTGGTTCCTTGAATTCCCATGCCATCAATGTCAAAGGCCAGACCATCAAGATGCGATCCGCAGGGGTTGCGTGAAGCACACCGACATCCTTGCCTTGCTCGTCAAGCGTCGTACGTTTGACAATCGATCGGTTCATACGCAGTAGAGAAGACATGGTTTTACCAGGACTGGCTCCTATTCAGCAGCATCGCGATCATTGGGGGCGTGAATATGTGAAGTGCGTGATTTTGCGTGCGTTCCAAATCATTCTACCAATGGCTGCGAACACAGTCTACAATCGAAGGAGAGCCAAGGGATCATGTATCAAATCATGATTTCTCGCTCGTCTTAACGGCGAAGTGAAGCAGGAGAGTCGCATGTCGATCGATACCTGGGTCATTCCAGGAATCGTCAGGAATGGAGTAGTCGTTCCCCAAACAGACCACCAACTGCCCGACGGGACACATGTTGAAATCATCCTGCAACCCACAGGTATGACGCCAGAATTAAAGGCGGAACTAAACGCATGGGAGAGTGCTGGAGACGAGGCGTGGGCCATGATTAACAAATGGGAAAATGACGATCAATGAAGATCGGCGATATCCATTGGGTCGAATTGCCAACGAACGGCGGAAGAAAACAGCAAGGGCGCAGACCGGCGAGAATTGACCTGTCAAAAAAGCTTATTCAGTGAATCTGCGATTCCCGTAGGGTGCGTGAAGCGGAGCGCAACGCACCAATTTCCTGCTTTTTGAACCATGTTGCAGATGAGTCAAGTTTTGGGTGCGGCGGGGAATGATCGGATGTAGGATGGACATTCATGTCCGTCGTATGACCATGAAACACGGTCGAAGCGAAAGTTATTGTCACTTTGCAGCGGTTCGATCACGCGACGGTGCCTGGTCAACATCTCGGACATGAATGTCCAAGCTACAGGAATCGCAACTCTGGACCTCGTAACTGCGATTTAATGCAACCAACACTGTACCGGCGCATTTGCTGGTACGGTGCTGATCGTCACTATCGACGACGTCATTCCTTCGTAATCGTCTCATCCAGATTCAGGATCAGGTTCGCCATCATTGTCATGGCAGCGTAGCTGGCAGCGTCGAGGCCAGCGACACGCGGAGAGGCACCGATGACGAGCAGCTTCTCTGCTTCGGCGGGGTTGGCCTGGTAGTGGGCAAGCTGATCAGCGTGGACTCGGGTGAGCACCTGCAGTTCGTGTTCGGCGGGAATTCTGGCGGTACAGATCTGAAAGCCGAATGTGAGTTGCTTCGCTGCCGTATCGCCGCCTTCGGTCATCATCCGCGCGGCCAGATGACGAGACGCTTCGACGTACTGCGTGTCGTTCATCAGAACCAGCGCCTGCAACGGAGTGTTCGTGCGGGCTCGGCGAGCGACGCAGGTTTCTCGCGAAGGAGCGTCGAAGGCCATCAGCGATGGTGGTGGTGCCGTGCGTTTCCAGAATGTGTACAGACTGCGCCGGTAGAGTGCAGCGCCGTCGTCGCGCTTGTAATTCTGAGTCGTGCTGCCGACGAACGCCACGGATTCCCAGATGCCATCCGGCTGGTAGGTCCGCACGCTCTTTCCGCCGTAAACTTCCGCCAGCAAGCCGCTCATTGCCAATGCACTGTCGCGGACGACTTCGGCATCCAGACGGAAACGCGGGCCGCGAGCAAGCAGTGCGTTTTCGGGATCGACTGACAACAATTCGGGTGATACGGAGGAGGCCTGACGATACGTGCCGGACATGACAATCAATTTTTGAAACGCCTTGATGTTCCAGCCGCTCTCGACAAATTCCACGGCCAGCCAGTCGAGCAGTTTTGGATTGGTCGGCCACTGTCCCTGCATTCCAAAATCTTCCGCCGTCTTGACGATGCCCACGCCGAAATACTGTTGCCAATAACGGTTCACGGCCACGCGCGCGGTGAGCGGATGCGACGGATCAACAAGCCACTTGGCCAGACCCAGCCGATTCTTCGGTGCGCCTTCCGGCAGCGGCGGGAACATGGCGGGGACGTTCGCTTCGACCTTGTCTCCAGGCTTGTCGTATTCACCGCGTTTGAGCACAAACGTGTCGCGCGGCTGTGCCAGGTCTTCCATGATCATGGTGATGGCAATCGCCGCATCGGTCTCGCTGCGTTGTTTGGTCATATCATCCACTTGCTTCTGCAGCGGTTCGAATGTCGTGCGAGTTTTTGGATGCACATACTGCACGAAGTGGTCTCGAATCAGTTTCGTCTGCTCAGGGCTGCGTTGGGCAACTTCAACTTTGATCGCATCACGCACCGGCTGAGGCACCGCTGATTTTTCGAGCGCACGGTCAAAAGCTTCCCAGGCAAGTTGCGATTCGAATGCCTGAGTGCCCTGTGGAGTCTTCGTAACGCTGCCTGCGTGATCCCAATAGACTGTTCCGCCGAACTGAGTAAATGCCCAGCCGTTGAGTTCCGCTCCGGCAGCCAGCCCGACATGTGCGGCATCCACTTCAAGGCGAACCCACTGACCCGTCGGAGGCAGCGGCCCCATCGATCGATGCTCCGGAAGGTCACCGGCCCCGAAGGCAATCGTGTCCTCGCCCCAGAACGCTCGATGATTCCAGACTCCGTCGTTGAACTGCAGCATGACGGTTTTTGGCGGATTCGTCGGATCGAGCCAGCAGTAGGCAAACAACTTGTCGCGTTCGCCGATCTTCAGGCCGGGGCTGACACCCGTGAAAAAATGCTGGCTCATGGCGTCCGCTTTGCGGCGACTTGACTTTGTTCCCGTATGCACCGGATGATCCGGAGCCGAGACGAATTCCCAGGGCGTGTCGCCCTGCAACTGAGCACCGGCAGGCGTTTCATCTTCGACCCAAATGAACTCGGCGGGCTCCAACGATGCCGGGACCGTTCCGGCACTGGGGTCCACATAGTCCAAGGTAGCCAGTGCCGACGTGATCTGTTCCTTCGCGGCGGCGATCTTCGCATCCAGGTCCGCGATCATCGCGGTCTGTTCGGAAGTCGGCACTTTGATCGTCGGTGGCGGAGCCAGTGCATTGCCATCCATCGCGGCATCGGCGGACGCATTGTAAAACGCAAAGAGCTGGTAAAACTCTTTCTGTGTCACCGGGTCAAACTTGTGATCGTGACAGACAGCACATCCGAGCGTCATGCCCATGAAGATCGTAGACATGGTTTCCGTGCGATCGACGGCGTAGCGAACCAGCACCTCTTCGTTGATCGAACCACCTTCACTGGTTGATACATTGCAGCGATTGAATCCAGTTGCAATCTTCTGGTCGATCGTGGAATCAGGCAACAGATCGCCGGCAAGTTGTTCGACCGCAAACTGATCAAAGGACTTGTTGGCATTGAACGCTTTAATGACCCATTCGCGATATTTCCAGAGGGCTCGTTCGTTGTCCAGATGCAGACCGTGCGAATCGCCGTAACGCACAAGGTCCAGCCAGTACCGAGTCATCTGCTCTCCGAAACGCGGCGACGCAAGCAATCGATCGACGACCTTCTCGTACGCATTCGGATCAGCATCCGCGAGGAACGCATGAACTTCATCCGGCGTCGGCGGCAGTCCGGTAAGATCCAGCGTGACGCGCCGAATGAGCGTGACTCGATCGGCTTCCGTCGATGGTTTCAAACCGGCCGTATCGAGTTTCTCCATCACAAAGCGATCGATGGGGTTTCGGCACCAGGCTTCGTCGCTGACGGCTGGCAGGGCGGCTCGTTGAGGCTGAATGAAAGACCAGTGTCCCTTGTATTCGGCACCCTGTGCGATCCATTTCGTGAGCGTGTCGATCTGCAGAGGTGTCAGTTTCTTGCCGCTGACTGGAGGCGGCATGACAAGATCCGGATCGGTCGATCGAATCCGCGCGAGCAGTTCGCCTTCGTCGGTCTTGCCGGGCACGATGGCCGTGGCACCGGATTCCAGTTTGGCCACAGCACCGTCGTGCGAATCCAGCCGGAGTCCGGCTTTTCGTTCTGCCGCGTCGGGACCATGACACTTGTAGCACGTATCCGACAGAATCGGTCGCACGTCGCGGTTGTAATCGATTTCGTCGGCAGCCCGGACAGCAGAACTGACGGTCATCAAGAGCAGAATCGCAGCGAAAGGCGAGTTACCGAGCAATTTGCGGGCATCAGAAGGCATGTGGTTTCTCAACAAATCTGCGAGGTAAACGAACGCAGCGACGGGTGGGCAGGACAATGCGGACCACGATTACCGCAGATGTCGGCACACTTGTCAACGATCTGGTGGATTTTGAGATCATGAAAATTCGAACTTCGACGGTGGAAGCCGACCGATCAATGCGATACACCCCTTGCTGCGCGACTTTTCGTTCTCTTTGTTTTGTCCTCCCGTCGAAGGTTTTGCTGCAATGCACGAGGTACTTCACCGCAATCTGTTTCTGGTCAAAGAGCACGTGGGCATGTTTAAGGCGGCGAGCAATTTTGATGTGTTTGACCCGCAGACCGGCCAGAAGGTTATTGACTGTCGCGAAGAGAATCTTGGTTTCATTACCAAGATGCTACGGTTCACGGACTACAAACGCATGACACCGTTTGAGATTACGTTGAGAACTCCGAGCGGCGAACAGGTGCTGATCGTCAAACGCGGGATCTCAATTTTCCTGTCGCAGGTGGATGTGCTGGACGAGCACGGCAATCGGATCGGCGGCTTCAAGCAGAAATTCTTCTCGATCGGCGGCGCTTTCAGCGTGCTCGATGCGAACGACCAGCCGATCTGTGATTTGAAGGGCAAGTGGACAAGTTGGGACTTTTCCTTCCGCCGCGGCGACAAAGAGTTCGCGCGCGTGTCGAAAAAGTGGGCAGGACTCGGAAAGGAACTTTTCACATCCGCCGACAACTATATGATTTCGATTGCCGACGATGTCCCGAAGGAACATCCGATCCGCATTCTGGTGATGGCCGCCGTGATGTGCATCGATTTTGTGCTCAAGGAATGAACAATTCTTTTCGGAGTTAATTCATGCCGAATGACAATCCGTACAAACCAGACCCTTCGATCGATGCTCATCCCGAGAATAAGCGGTCGGAAGATCTTTCAGCCGGACAAGCCTCTTACAATATTGTTTCAGACACCGTGTTTGGTCTGAACACGCGGAAGGGCGACAACAAATTCCAGGCGAAGTGTATTTTCGTGTCTGTGCTGCTGCTGGCGACGGTGGGTGCTGTTCTGGCTGCGTTGATTCGCGATTGGAATCTGCCGTGGTACGGTGGTGCGTTAATTGGCGCTTTCGCAGGTTTGATCACAGGTGTTTTCGGCAGCGGCATTTACCTGATGGTCTACCGTGCCGTACAGCATCTGAAAGGGGACCACAAATAGGCCGAGGTTGAATTCAAACATTTCAAACGACTGGCAATGCTGATTCACTGTATTCATTCGCGCCGATTCGTGTCCATTCCCAGTTCAAACCGTGTTGCCTTGAACGTTAAGGGTTCTTGCTGAAATTTATACGGCGGTCCGATAAGCTCAGGATATGGAAAACGAAACGCATCCGAGTGATCGATCCGACAAAGCGGCGTTTGCCACGACGCGATGGAGCATTGTCATCGCCGCCGGTCATCGGGCTGATGCTGCGGCCGAGACTGCGCTGGCAGGACTTTGCGAGGCCTATTGGCTGCCGTTGTATGAGTTCGCTCGCCGAAGAGGCTATTCGGCCGCCGATGCGGGCGATGTGACTCAGAGCTTTTTCGCACAACTGTTGGAAAAGGATTACCTGCAGAGTGCCGATCCGGAACGTGGTCGATTTCGCTCGTTCCTGCTGACCGCCTTCAAGCGATTCCTGTCGAAGGAACGCGAACACGATCGTGCTTTGAAACGAGGTGGTGGTGCGAGTCTGGTGTCTCTGGATCTGGAGCGAGCCGAATCGCAGGTCCGGATCGAACCGATTGACGATCGAACGCCGGAGAGTCTGTTTGAAAGGCGTTGGGCCATTACGCTGCTGGATCGAGTACTGCAACTGCTGGAAGGCGAATTTCAGCTCAAGGGAAAGCAACAATTCTTTAAGATGTGTCGAGGCTGCCTCACCGGTCTGGGCATGGAAGAACAGTATGCTTCTATCGCAGCTGCATGCGGAATGACTGAGCCCGCCGTCAAAGTCGCCGTACATCGGATGCGAGCACGATATCGCGAACTGCTGCTCGCCGAGATCGCTCAAACGGTCTCCTCTGAATCGGAAATTGAAGACGAGCTACGAGCCCTTATGAACGCCGTGCAGTCGTGACTTTTTCTTTTTTGCACTCGCAAATCGCAATGATCCGGCCTTCAAACTTGAGTTGGGTTGAAACGACGAGAAAACATCTCGGGTTCCTTAAGCGATCCCAGCTTTCAGTTGAGATTGCAGAAAATCCGTGTAACCTTTGAGTCGGGTTCCGTAAGTCCTCTTCAGAGCCCATGATTCCCGTGAAGAGGTTGCTGCGATGACTACCCCCGAACTCTGTCCAAAATGTGGAAAAACACTGCCAGAAGACGCTCCGATCGGGCTTTGCCCGTCGTGCCTGCTGGCTGCCGCGTTTGCGTTGCCTGCACCTAAGACCGGCGATGGTCGCATAATTGCTCGGAAAACGCCGGGGACGGCCGATAAATCCCGCGTCGGAGACACGGGCGACATTCCGGATCGATTTCTTTCTCCGACGATGCCGGGAACTGCGAGATTTGTCCCACCGTCAGCGGCAACGCTCGCGCCGCTGTTTCCGCAGTTGGAGATTCTCGGACTGCTCGGTCATGGGGGTATGGGAGCCGTTTACAAGGCTCGGCAGAAAAAACTGGATCGCCTTGTCGCATTGAAGATCATTCGACCTGAAGCGGCCGCTGATCCGGCGTTTGCCGAGCGGTTTAATCGTGAAGCCCGGACGCTGGCTCGATTGAGTCATCCGCATATTGTCGCGGTGCATGATTTCGGTGAGGTCGTTGCTGCCGAGGGAAAGACGGGATCGCGATCGGCACCCGTCTTTTACTTTCTGATGGAATACGTCGATGGGGCAAATCTGCGGCAACTGATGGACGGGCGTCGGCTGCCATCCGATCAGGCTCTGGCGATCGTGCCGCAGGTCTGTGAGGCGTTGCAGTTTGCTCATGACGAAGGAGTCGTGCATCGCGACATCAAGCCGGAAAACATCCTCATCGATTCAAAGGGGCGGGTGAAGATCGCGGACTTTGGCCTTGCCAAGCTGGTGGTCGGGTCGGCGGATGAGTTCACGCTGACGGGAACTCATCAGGTCATGGGCACTCCGCGCTATATGGCACCGGAACAAATGGAAGGATCGCATTCGGTCGATCACCGAGCCGACATTTATTCGCTGGGTGTGGTATTCTACGAAATGCTGACCGGACAGGTTCCGGCCGGGCATTTTGATCCGCCGTCAAAGAAGGCGGATTCAGATCCCAAACTGGACGCGATCGTCCTGCGAGCCATGGCCCGCGAACCGGAACGACGATTTCAGCAGGCGAGTCATCTCGGTTCGGAAATCGTCCGTGCCAGAGTCGGCAACGGAACTTCGACCGGTACCTCTTCGCTCCCTTTGTCAGAAGTATCGGAATCGAGTGGCACCGCTCCTGCGTTGTCGTCGTTCCTCAGCCGTGAAGCACGAGCAGCGTATCGCTGGGTCGCAGGCTCAGATGAACAACCATTGAAGAACACGAGCGGACCGCGATTGCTCATGCTCTTGCTGAGCCTCGTCCCATGTGCGATGGCGTTCTTTCCATGGTTTGATGTCTACGTCACCGATCCGGATGCGACTCGCGGGTTGGACGGGACACAGCTCATTGAATACAAACACGGTGCCGCTTTCTTCAGAGAATTCTCTCCACTGGAACTGCCAGCGGGCATGTTTTTCGGTGCGGCTGTCTGCCTGCTGATTGTGTCCAGTGGCATTGCCTTCGGGCGGCGAGTCTCCACTGTGGCCGCAACCTGTCTGGGGCTGGTGCTGTGCAGCGTTTCATTGGCGATCGCTATGGCAGTGCGTGCCAATATTGACCACTCGGTGGTCACTGTGTTCCGCGATCCCGTGACCAACGAAATGCCTCAAGGTGTGCTTGGTCATTCGAACGGAGTGGGAACCGCCACTCTGGAATGGATCGACCATTCGGTTCAGTATCAACCGCCGTTCTTTGTCGCGGTTGGCTGCCTGTTTCTCCTGATGTGCCTGCTTGGCATTGAGTTCAGGTATGCAATGGAGCGAAGAAGTCGGCAGCATCGTGAACCAAATCCTTCGACTCCGTTGACTGACATGGCCTGGTGGCTGACTGTTGGTGCAGGGATCCTTGCCGTTTCGGCGGCAGCATCGTCGATGTATTTCCTTGATGATCCGTACGTGTTTGACGGCTCAATCCGCTCGCAGTCGGAGATCCTTGTTGCATTGATTGGTCTGTCAGGGCAGTTTCTGTGCTTTCCGATTTTTGTGCTCGCACTGCTGGCTGCAAGCTCACTTCGACACGGAGAACATGGAAAGTTGGCCGTTGTTGCCTGCGCGGCGTTCTTCATCCCTGTGACCCCTGGCTGGTTCTTAACGGTGCCTATCGGAGCGTGGGGCCTTTCTGTGCTGTACCGGCAGAATGGTGGGTTCCTGTGGTCATCCGGCACCAAGGCAGAGCCTGCCGTTAAGATAATCCGTGCTGCGGCAACGCCCGTGGATCGCGTGGCAGCATGGCTTCGAGGAGCGGCGGGCGTTCTGGCCTGCAGCGCCGTCTTAACGCTGGTCGCATTGTCCGATGTACCGTCTCCGTACTACCGCGCCCCCTATTTTATGATCGCCTGCCTGGCCCAGTTGCTGTGCTTTCCATTGGCCGCGGCAGCGTTCGTTGCTGCGGGTGGAATCACCGAGCGAAGATTTCGGACTCTGGCCCTGATCGTCAGCGGCCTGTTTCTTCTGCCGCTGTCGCCCGGGTGGCTGTTGACGATGCCGGTCGGAGCATGGTCATTATCATTGCTGCTGCGAAAGGAGATTGCGGCATCGTTTCAAGAAAAAAATGGGGACATGACTGCCCCTGATTCAACACCATTGCGGCCGGCATTTCCTTGGGGCGACTTTGGATTTGGCCTCCTAGTGCTGCTGCCTGTCATGGGACTCATTCTCTTCGCCCAGGTTTGGACCCATTCGTCCTGGGTGTTGTGCTTCCTGTTTCCGGTTTGGTTCGGAATCGGATTTTTCGAGGAAGAGGAATCCAAAAAGAAAACGCTGAATGGCGCAGCGGACTGGATTGCCGGAATCGCACTTCCCTTGACGCTCGGCCTGATTGCCTATGGGATTTATCAGGAGAATTCTGGCTGGCCACTTTTTTATCTGATGGCCGTGATCGCCGGAGCAGGTGCAGGATACAGTGCATCGACCGAGAATGACTCAGGCGAGAAAACAAGCGAAGACTCAGAGGTCGCACCAATCAACAGTGCTAGTTCTGCAGCGGCACCGATCGATGTGGCCGACACTGAACAAAGCGGGACCGACAAGTCGTCTCATGTTCCTGACTCTGGCATCGCAGTTCCGCGACAACCAGAAGCCGCTCAGTCCGTACGTCGTGCGGAACTGACTCCGTTGCGAAAGGCATGGAATGAATTCTGGGCTGGTCGAAATCTGTGGCTCACGAAAGCGGTTCAGAGCATTCTGGGTCTGGCCTTTGTTCTCTCGTTTTTCCTGTTCATCAGCTTCAGCACGCGATCAACAGTCGTCTATCCGACTTCAGGTGGACTGGGTGTTCGAGCCACCTTCGTCAGCTTTGGCACACCTTCCCCGTGGTTCGAATTCAGCCGAAATGCCGGGGGAACAACCGGCTATGGATTCCAGTGGAGGATTCTGTGGTATTCCTCAGCCAACGTTGTGATGTTGCTGGGGCTGCTGGCGTACTGGATCTCCTGGCAAATTGAAAAAGCAAAGCCGGACTTTAAACCATCCTGGTTCGGTTCACCCACAGCCGTCTTTTCTATGGTCGGGGCTGTCGCGGTCCTCTGCATCATCCTTGGCCATCTGCCGTTGCTGATGCCGGAATGGAAACAGACGCTGATCGGCGATGCGCGAACGCCGCTGCTGATTGCCGTTGAAAATGGAGACGCCCAGGAAGTGAAATCTCTGCTCGACGATGGTGCCGATCCAAATCAGCAGCTCCCGGAAGGTCTGAATTCTCCGCTTTGGTGGGCAGTTGCAAACGGCGACTCCGAGATCTTCGAGGCGCTCATGACTGCACAGGCAAGTGTCGATTTCAAAAGCGATGTCGGCGTGACGCCGCTTATGCTGGCCTCGGCCCGAGGTGACATTTCTTTCGTCAGAGCACTGGTTTCCGAAGGAGCACAGGTCAACGCTCAGGACATCGTGTCCACCGCTGCTTTTTCTGTATCGGTCAGAACCGGCGAGATTTCGTGGCCCGGACAGCGTCTCACGCCTCTCATGCTGGCGGCAAATTTCGGCTACCGGGATGTCGTCGAGATGTTGCTGCAGGCCGGTGCCGACGCCAGTCGGCGCAATGCCGCCGGACAAACAGCCGCAGAGATGGCCCTCAGCCGAAAATACCGTGACGTCCATGACCTGATTCTGGGAACCCTGCGACCATCCTTGGAAAAGCCACCGAGGGATATTCATGCCGAAATTCGGCCCGCGACAGAACCGCCGGGAAATATTCCTAGTTGAGGACTTTGACGAATTCAAGGACGAATAGGGTCAGAGGACAAAACAATTCGTTTAATCGCGTGCCCATCGGGCCGCGCTCAGCCCGGATCGCACGCAGGCTGGATCGGCTCGCAAGCACAGGGTTATCGCCTGAATTCTAGAATGGTGTCGTACACGAAACGTTCTTGTTTAGTGTTGGGATTTGTAATGATATTGCTCGTGCGAGTCCAGCAGGCAGTGTTCCAGTGTAGGATGGACATTCATGTCCGTCGGATAGCCAGCAAATCCTGCCGAAGCAAGGGAAATTGTACATCAAAGTTTTTTGTCCACGGAACGCTTTTCGGTGAAGACTCGGACATGAATGTCCGAGCCATCGCAGGAAAAGCGTTGTTACACGCTGGGTTTGTATGTCACAAACAAATTCCTGGCTGCGCCACAGATTCATGGCAAGACGACGGACAAGAATGTCCATCCTACGGAATCGCAATGTACCGCCGGGCTGACGCCACACCGTTCCCCGTCAATGTTAGCCGTCAATGTTAGCCGTCAATGTTAGCCGCTAAGCCAAATATGGATCCCGAACCCGAAAGACTCATCTGTAACAGCATCCACAGTTCACTTCTGAAGATTCCCTCGGCAGGTCTTTTGCTTGGCCCATCGGGGAAGTGGCATATTGAAAACGCGCAACTGATCATTTTCGACAAGCCCTTCGGGAAAATCTGGGTTCGGCAGCTCGGTGAACATGAAGAAGCAACATACCGTAAAGACCTCCCGCGATTGATTGTTGAAACAGAACGCCAAGACTCGCTGTGTCAGCGACGGTCTTAAATAACGTCAATGACAGATTCGAAAAAAGATTTTCGAATTCGAATTCTCTACAGTGTATCGACAGGGGTGTTGGATTTTTTGAGGCATGGGTTTCAGTGTTCGATGGTGTGTTGAATTGGAAGAGTCGATTGAGGACTATAAGCATGGCTGGCGAAACGGAGTGTGGCCCGGTTTGCATTCAAAACAGCGGGGACGCAACCACACGAGGGATAGCCAGTTGTTTCGGTGCGTCGATGACGCTCTG
>JAYTAK010000033.1:0-5155 GCA_043737515.1 Candidatus Kuenenia sp.
CAAAGACAAACGTTTCAAATCATCGCACGGTTTGCCTTTGCTGGGAGTTGGGAGGTGGCTACGGCCATTTGGCGTCGCTGACTCCGTTTGTGACGACAATGAAAGAGCGAGGATTTCGTGTTCACTTGATCGTTCGCGATCTTAGTGCTGCCGCACGTTATTTTTCAGATCCAGCCATCATTCTGCATCAGGCTCCGTTTCACCACGCTTCCGCGAACCAATTCAAAATCACGCCGACGTACTCCCACATTCTGCACAATACTGGCTACGGTGCTGCTGGTTCGCTGTCCGCCCTGACGCGAGGCTGGCGATCCATTTTTGACTCGATTCAGCCTGATTTCATCATTTCAGAACACGCTCCAACGGCACTGCTGGCTGCCAAAACAATGTGTATCCCGGCCGTCGCTTGCGGATCAGGATTCGTTGTCCCACCCGATGAGTTTCCTCTGGGACAGATGTTGCGAAATCGCAGCCAGAAAATGGAGGCAACTGTTGAATCGGAGGTACTTGGCAATTTGAATTCTGTGCTTAATCAATTTGGCACTGCAGAACTGAATCGTGTGGGCGAATTGTACAGTCGAGGTGTGCATCCAATTCTGCAGACGTTCTCCGAACTGGATCATTTTCCGCAGCGCAGCAAAAAACAGTACTTTGGATGCTGGCCATTTCGTGCTGGAGTGACACCGGCGTGGGAACACGGCAAAGTGAAGATCATTGCCTATCTCAAGTCGCATCCCAGTCTACATGGAATCCTCCACACGCTCTGCGAATCCAGGCTTCCGACCTGGATTGTGGTGACTGGAATTGACCCTGAACTGCGTCGAAAATACGAAACGCCGCTGTTGAAGTTCTCACAGGAAATGGCCGACCTGGGCAACATTGATGGTACAAACGCCATTGCGATCTCAAACGGCAATTTAGGCACGAATACGGCGATGCTCCTGAAAGGAATCCCGGTGATCTCGGTGCCGATTTACCTTGAGCAACTCATCGTGTCTCGTGTGATCGAACGATTGGCGGCAGGGATAATCGTGATGCCAGAAAACGTTTCCGTTTTGAGTCAAGCGTTGTCCATGTTGATTGATAAGAGTACGTATCGCTCTGCGGCAAGAGCGTTTGCCACGAAGTATCGGAACTTCCATCAGGCGTCATACCATGAAAGTGTGATTGCAGAATTGGAATCGATCAAAGACCTGAATCTATCAGGATGAACAAAAAAAATCGGAAAAAGCTGTCAAGGCGACTGTGCTCACTGATGAATCGGCGATTGCGGCGTGCATGTTGTATGTGGATCTGAATCCCGTGCCAGCCGGTTTGGCTGCGACTCCACCCCGACAACTCCGCCGACAACTCCGCACACCCTGCTGGAATCGCTCAATCAACAGTCCGTTTGAGCCGTTCCGGTTACACCGCTGCCAGTTCCCATTTACCGGCGTCGCAGGTGGCCATATACACGCGGTCGCCGCCGCGACGTTTGGCTTCGTACATCGCGCGGTCGGCTTCTTTGATCAGGGCATCGGCACGAACGGCAGTGGCATCCTGTGGTTCATACAGCACGGCACCGAGGCTGCAGGTCAGCGTTCGATCAAATTCGGTTGACTTCAGCGCAGTGCGGACGCGACCCAGAATCTGATCGGCGATTAGCGTGAGCATGTCCGCGTTGCGGGGGAACAACGGGGGGGAACAACGGGGAGGGGGAACAACGGGGACACAGCACTTTGTTGACAGGCGGCTTTGGATTTGTACACTGCTGCCCTCTGTATGTTTGGGTATACAGCCGTATCTGGGCGTCGTCGAGGTGATTCATGGCTCGGTTGGCACGTGTTGAAGTGTTTGCGGCAGATGAGATTGCGTAGCGGCTGCGGCGGGTTTTCAGTTTTCGGTGTTCAGTTTTCAGAGAATCGCAGTAGGCCACTGCTGGCTCCATCTGCACTCGGCCGGACGTGGTGAAGGAATGGAGCGATGTGGAAGTTGCTCGGCGTTGGTTAATGTTGTGTCCGGAGCGGCGGGACGAGAAGCGGCAGCCGCTGGAGCCGACGGAGTTCGAAATCAACAGCATCGTGAACAACAAAGAGAAGATTTCGACAGTGCGAAGTCGCCTGAGTGATATCTCGTGGTGGATGCGGTTGCTGAGTCAGAACATTGCTTAGCGAGCGAACAAGGGCATCGCCCTTGACCCGGTTGGCCTACCGGCCCGATACCTTGACGTTACCCACATTTCCTGGTTTGATATCGCCATTTCCTGCCTGGGACAACGTGTCCGCAGAGGAAGAGCCGTGCGGGAGGCCACCGCGATTTGGCCCCTGCCGACCCCGCGTCGGTTGAGCCGCGGTTTGACAACTACACACGCCTTCAAGCGCGATTCGGCCCCTGCCGGCTTTACGCCGGTAGAGCCCCGGTTTGACGACTTGGTTGAGCGAGTCTTCAAACCGTCGTACCCCCGGCATGAAGCCGGGCGGGGACGAAGCACCGTGTTGTTTTCCGCTGTAGTTTCCAAACCCCGGCTCACCCGGCGTGAAGCCGGGGTGGGGCCGATGAGGCTGACGTGTTCCTCTGTAGTTTTCAAACCCAGACTACACCAACTATTGAAAGCTCAGTGTTTTTGCAGAACCCCCTGAAAAAGATGTGGGTAACGACAAGGCCCGATACCAGAGTACCCGCTCACCAGCCAAGGTTCAAAACCGCTTCGACGCAGGTGCCGGGGTCTAATCCCTGACGGCATGCGCAACTTCGAGACTGATGCTTCGGCTTCATGTCACGCGCGACTGCGTGAGGAATCTCAACGTTTCTTGCCATCGTGACATATTTGATCGATCACCACCGCACAGGCCAGAATCAGAACGTCGTTTTCGGATTCCTCAATGTCGATGCCATACGTGTCCGTCCAGTTGAACCAGCGTTTCGAGACGCCGGCGACAGCTCTGCCGTGGCGAAAGAACGAGTACTCGTGGTCGAGAAAATCGCCCTCGGCCTCAAGATCATCGGGACCAGGAACGTCAACTTCGAACCTGCATTTGAACAGCGTAAACAGTTTTTTTGACACCGTGGCAAAGAGATTCCCGTTGGCGTAGATGTCATACGTTGGTCCCCAGGCCAGCAGTCGTTGTGAAATGAATGCCAGCTCCGTGCCTTGCATGTCCTGAAAGGACAATTTGTCGCCCAGAGTCAGTACGTGACCATCCACGAAGAATGCGTCATTCCCCTGCGCATCCTGAATGGTGAAATCGTCACCCCATGAAAGCCACCGTTGTTTCATGACATAACGCATCGTTTTACCCGGTGGTTAATGATTGCTGGCTGAAATCGTCAGCCGTTATTCAAACGCTTCCTCAATTGCACCAGCGGCAACGGCAACCGGGGTCGAGACGGGTCGCGACGACGCTTCGGCCAGTTTCCGCGCGGCGGCAATACTGCGGTCAAAGATGACGCGGAGATCCACGATCCAGGCTCCCTGCTCCGGCATCGCAAATTCCCAGTGAGGCACGACGCAGACACTTTGATGCACCGCTTCGAATCCGCCTTCCGACTGGCTGATGGTTTCAATCGGCATCGTCCAGATTCCGCCGGCTCGCGAAAGCTCAAGACTCACGTCCAGACCAAGCCATTCGTCCACGAGACTGATGCGATCGGCGTCGGGCTGGTCCAGCAGCGTGTCCAGCGTTCCCAGACGCTGACCGGACGCATCGTAAAAGTATCGATCGTCGGCTCCGCCAGGCATCGCGGCGAAATTCAGCTCGACGGCAAAGTGCAAAGGCACGTTCTTCGGAAATCCGATCAAGTGATACTGCACGAGCAGTTCGTTTGGTCGATCCGACGACAGCACGACGATCTTACGAACCTCGCCGTTCAGATCGCTGACACGTCCCTTGCGTCGCATTTCGAGCGCAATCTTCTGTTCGCCTTTGCGGACACTGGCGTCATACACACCCGTGGCAAAGTCGCCAATCACCGCGTTACCACGCAGAAACTCGTCATGCGTCGCGCCGGGCTGCAGAAACAGATCGACGAGACTCTTGCGTGGCCACTTGTCGTAGCTGATCTTCTTTTCCAGATTGGGCTGACGGAATCTGATCTCTTTCGAGACTGCCGCCAGATCCGCATCACCAGCGGAAACCACATTGTTGGCATGATCGATGATACGCTGATGGTACGGTTCAGGACGACGATTCAGCGTTGCCAGAATATTGACTTCGCTGGCCTTCAGGTCCAGTTCATAAAGATGGCCGCCCATCGCCGGAGACAGCAACGCCACCATACGGTGGTTACTGAGTTTGACTTCCTGCCGCGCGTCCAGATTGAAATCGCCGACCGCAACATCAACCCAGGCACCCGTGCCGCGCGTGACCTGATCCATCAGGACTTCGGCCTGAATCAGTTCCTTGTAAATCGCATTTCGCAGGTGCGGCAGGTACAGACCACCGAAGGCTCCGTGCCAGTAGGTGCAGTTACACTGGCCACGGTAAAGATGCGTCACCGCATCTTCCAGCAGTTCGCGATCATCTTCCGACAGATCTGTCTGACTCTGCAGCGTGACGAGCCGATTGCTGACTTCGATCATTCGCGCATACATTTCGTTGCTCTCCGGATACCGCGTCCGGAAATTTCGCCAGTAGCCGCCGCGCGTGAATCGTACCAGGCGCTGCCATTCTTCGTTCTCAGGATACAGCCGCGTGAGACTCACGAATTCCTTCTGCGCCGCCGGGGGCAGCACCCATTCGGTCATTTCGCGATAGCTGGCATCGGGAAGATACGTGCGACCAATCGGAGCGACGTGGTCAAGCACTCCGGACGGCGTCGTCACTTTCAGCCATGATTCGTTTTCACGCAGCAGATCGAGGAATTGTCGCAGCCAGCCGTCTTCGTAAACGTGTTGATGCGTTTCCGGCCATGAACCGAATTTTTCACCATCGTCACCGAACACGATCACCGGGTTGTCATGGTTCGCGGCAATCTCTTTCAGATACGCAATACACTCTTCAGGTTTCGAGAACGGAATCAGATATCTCAGGCGTTCGCTGTCCGGAAACATAAACAGAAGTCGGCCCTCGTCTTCCGTCGCGTAATAGCCCATTAGTTCGTTCTGCGGAATTCCGGCACAACGAAAGTGATAGTCATCGACCATTGTGTACTGCAGTCCCGCAGCAGCAATGTCTCC